>NZ_BAAGZJ010000091.1:0-31021 GCF_054778635.1 Nocardiopsis nanhaiensis | reverse complement strand
CCTTCATCGTTGGTGTGGAGGTCGTGGTTGGTCATTGTCACCGTGGTGGTTGCCTGTTCTCGCCCTGCTTGTGTCAGTTAGTGAAGGTTATCCCTTGGTGTCCCACTTGAGCCTGACACAGAGGGGTTCCACGTCCGCTGAGGTGCCGTCGGGCAACGTCGGGTAGATGTGGAGCCGGTCCGGGTGTGCGAAAACCTTCCGCATGGCGGTCTGCTTAGCTTCCACGGTGTCGGACAGGAGGTTCCCGGCGCCGGTGTCGAGGCATCCGGCCGCACGGTCCAACGCGTCCTGGATGGTGTCGAATTCTGAGGCGCTGGCAACCAGGGTGTACCCGACGGTTGCCCCGTCGGTGGTGTTGTGGATGATGATCCGCATCTGGGCCTCCTGTGAGGTGGCGCCCTGTGTGCCTGGGGTGTACGGTCGCCCAACAAGCACATCTAGGACTGTTGGATCAACATCCAGCCCCTGTGCGCGACCCATAACCAGATCAAGCACCGGTGGGCGGTGCGCACCGACCGCCGGATGTGGTCGGGCCGCAACCGAGGCCGCACCGGAAACCGGGGTGGGGCCACGGACCCGGATGGGGACCCATCCCCAACCCCGCACCCGTAACTGGCCACCCCCAACAAAGCCCCCACCCGCTTGCGCCGGGTCTCTATCCCCGCACGGCCAGAACCCGACCCGGGCCCCTGGCCCGAGCCCCCGCCACCCCCGAGGCCGTGGGTGAGCCCTGGTCCTAGAGTCACTCTCACCCCTGTATTTGCCTCCAACAGGGGGGGGCTCACCCACACCCAGACACCGGCCGGCCCCAGACACCGGCACCCAGACCGGCCGGGGTTCGCCGCACACCATGACCAGCCGCGACACCCGACCCGTCAACGCTCCGGCGCAGGGGCAGGCACCGGCCCTCAGGCCGAAGGCCGTGGCCGTTCGCAGCAGAGATTGACCGGCCGCGACACCGCCAGGCGTCAACGCTCCGGAGGAGTGGCCTTTGACGGCCGCTAGGCCGTGCCTGTGCCGTGGGGCCCTTCGGGCCCAACGGGCCCATCGCTACCCCGACCACACCTCCCCGGTTTCCTGATAGCCGCCGACCCGCCGTCGCAGCGGAGCGGGTCAAGGTGGAGCGCCACTGACGCGCGAAACGCTCGATGGCGACGACCTTGAGGCGCGCAGCGGAGACGGCCACCATCAAGCGGCAGGAAACGGGGAAACCACCCGCACAAGACCAACACCCCACGGGCACACCCCACCCATCGAGTGCCCAGAGTTCTACCTCGGTGCCCCGGGCCCAGGCCCGTCGGGAGCCCCGGTCGAGGAGCAGGGTGCCGTTGACCGCGGGTGCTGAGCGGGCCGGTTCCTGGGGTTGGTCCACCACCACGCCGTACACCAGCATGTACCGCCCGTTCTCCGGCAGGGGAGGACGCCGAGGAGCGAGTGGTCGCCTTCGGCGGGCTCGGGACTGGGGGAGGGCACAGCGGTCGGGGGCAGGTATCGCGGTGTCGGGTGGGGCGGTTATCGGCTCTGGGTGAGGCGGTGTGTGCGCTGAGCATTCGTCCATGGTGTGCCGAATTCTCGCTAAAAACTACCGGAATAGTAGGTTATTCTTCCGCCTGTGGTCAAGGCCACGGTCGCGACGGGGCTGGTCGGGAAATTCCTACCAAGGTGGTGGGATAGTCTCTGATCAGCTCAGAAGTACCCAAATCGGGCGCTCGGGTCACATCGGCGCCGGGCCACATCCCGGCCTCGGTGCTCCCCCGCGATTCCTCATCCCTCGATCTCGAAGGAGTGCACCATGCGCACGCCCCCGACCCTCATTGGCGCGGCCGCCCTCATCCTGGCCCTCGCCGCCTGCGGTGCCCCCAGCGAGCAGGTCCCCGAGACCTCCGACGCCTTCGACGGCGGTGAGGCCCCGCTCCGGGTCGGCGTCAACCCGGTGCCGCACGGCGACATCCTCGCCTTCATCGACGAGAACCTCGCCGAAGAGGCCGGCCTCGAGCTGGACATCGTGGAGATCGCGGACTACAACGCGCCCAACGCGGCGCTCGTGGACGACGACCTGGACGCCAACTACTTCCAGCACCGGTCGTTCCTGAACGAGTGGACCGAGAGCGGTCCCGACGCCGACCTCACCTACATCACCGACGTCCACATCGAGCGCTTGGGCCTGTACGCCGAAGACGCCGAGAGCGCCGAGGACCTGCCCGAGGGCGCCGAGATCGCGGTCCCGAACGACCCGGCCAACCTGAACCGCGCGCTCACCATCCTCGAGGCCGAGGGCCTGATCACCGTCGATCCGGAGGCCGGTGAGACCGCCACCGAGAACGACATCACCGACAACCCGAACGACCTGGTCGTCACCCCGTTGGAAGCAGCTCAGCTGCCGCGTTCGGTCTCCGACGTGGACGCCGCGATCGTCAACGGCAACTACGCCATCGAGGCCGACCTGGCCGAAGAGGCCAACACCCTGGCCTGGGAGCCCGAGGGCGACGACTACGTCGAGAAGTACGCCAACGGCCTCGTCGCGCTGGACGAGAACACTGACGACGAGCGTGTCCAGCTGCTCGCCGAGCTGCTCCACGACGAGCAGGTCCTCGAGTACATCGAGAGCACCTGGCAGGGTGTCGTCCTGGCGGTCGACGCCGACGGAGAGATCTCCGAGTAGTCCCAAGCGCCGTAGTCGGCGCCCTCCCACCCCCTCAGGGCGGTGGAGCCCTCCCCGGCTCCACCGCCTTTTTCGTGTGCGCACCCGTGCGGCATGCCGCACGTCGAGTGTCCTGGATCACAGAACGCCGGTTTGCGCCATCTTCCACTAAACCTACTTATTAAGTAGGGTTTTGCCGTCCGAATCCCCGTCCACCCGCAAAGGAACCTCATGAGCATGCATAAGTCCGTGCTGTCGACCGCCGCCGCGGTACTGGCGACCGGGATGGTCGCGACCGCCTGCGGGGGCTCCGGCGCTGAGGGGAGCTCCGGCGACCCGGACGCCTTCACGCTCGGCTATTTCCCGAACATCACCCACGTCCCCGCGCTGGTCGGGGTCGAGAACGGCACCTTCGACGAGGCCCTCGGCGACGTCGACCTCGCCACGCAGACCTTCAACGCCGGCCCCGACGTGATCAACGCGCTCTTCGCCGGGGAGATCGACGCCAGCTTCATCGGCCCGAACCCTGCCATCAACGGCTGGGAGCAGTCAGGCGGCACCGCCCTGCACATCATCGCGGGCTCCACCTCCGGCGGTGCCGGACTCGTGGTGCAGCCGGGGCTCGACGACACCGGGGACCTGCCGGGTACGACCCTGTCCACGCCCCAACTCGGCAACACCCAGGACGTGGCCCTGCGCTGGTACGCCCAGGAGCAGGGCTGGGACGTCGATACCGAGGGCGGCGGCGACCTGTCCGTCCTGCCCCAGGAGAACTCCGAGATCATCGACTCCTTCCTGCTGGAGCAGATCGACGGGGCCTGGGTGCCCGAGCCCCACCTGAGCCGACTGCTGCTGGAGGGCGACGCGGAGCTGCTCATCGACGAGCAGGACCTGTGGGAGGAGACCGGTGGCGACTTCGTCACCACCCACCTGGTCGTCAACGCCGACTTCCTGGAAGAGCACCCCGATGTCGTGGAGGACCTCCTGCGCGGCCACATCGAGACCATCGACTGGATCGGCGAGAACTCCGAGGAAGCCCAGGAAGTGGCCATCGACCACCTGGCCGAGCTCACCGGCGGTGAGCTCGGGCCCGAGGTGGTCGCCTCCGCCTTCGACAACGTGACCTTCACCTTCGATCCGGTCGCGCCCTCGCTCCAGGGCGGCGCGGACCACGCGGAGGCGGTCGACCTTCTCGAGCCGGTCGACCTGGACGGCATCTACGAGCTCGACCTGCTCAACGGCCTCCTCTCCGAGGGCGGCCGTGAAGAGGTCGACGGCCTGTAGGCCACCGGACTGCCCGGTCCCCGAGCCGACGGTGGCGGCGGGGGTGGTGGTGAGGTCGGCCCGCCAGCCCTGTCACCTTTGGTGATCTAGGTCATGCTCCGTGGGTTGTTCCAGGCCACACCCAGGGTGCGGTCATTGCGCAGGGTGACCGTCTGCCGGTTGGCGGGGGTGGATCTCGGGATGAACTGCGGATTCCCACGGGCCGAGACTCACTCCGGGTGGTGGGGGAGCGGATTCGGGCTGGTCACCGCGGCGGGAATCGCGGCTGATGGCGCTTCCACAAAACCTACTTATTAAGTAGAGTTTTCCTCGTTCCTCCGCAGGCACCCCGATAAGGACCTCCGAGATGCGTGTTTCCGCGACCCCGCTGAGAGCCGCCGCGGCTGCCCTGGCCCTAGGCCTGGTCGCCACCGCGTGCGCGGGCGACGACGCCGCCTCCGACGGATCCGGTGTCACCCTCGGCTACTTCCCGAACATCACGCATGCCCCCGCCCTGGTCGGCGTGGCGAACGGGAACTACGACGAGGCCCTGGGAGACAAGGAGTTCGACACCCAGACCTTCAACGCGGGCCCCGACGCCATCAACGCGCTGTTCTCCGGGGACGTCGATGCCGCGTTCGTCGGCCCCAATCCGACCATCAACGGATGGGCCCAGTCCGAGGGCGCCGCTCTCAGGGTCATCGCCGGTTCGACCTCCGGGGGCGCTGGGCTGGCCGTTCGGCCCGGTATCAACGAAGCCGACGACCTGCGCGGCTCCACACTCGCCTCTCCGCAGCTGGGAAACACCCAGGACGTGGCGCTGCGCTGGTTCGCCCAGGGGCAGGGCTGGGACGTCGACACCGCGGGTGGTGGGGACGTCTCCGTCATCCCGCAGGAGAACCCGGAGGCCGTGAACTCCTTCGGACTCGGCGAGATCGACGGGGCATGGCTCCCCGAACCGCACCTGAGCCAGATGCAGGTCGACCACGGGGCCGAATTGCTCGTCGACGAGACCGACCTTTGGCCCCAGACCGAAGGTCGGTTCGTCACCACGAACCTGATCGTCAACGCCGACTTCCTGGAGGAGAGCCCCGACGCGGTCAGTGCACTGCTTGAAGCGCACACGGCTTCTGTCGACTGGATCAACGACGACCCGGATCGGGGCCGGGAGGCGGCCACAGCGCACTTGACCCAGCTGACCGGTTCCACCCTGAACCCGCAGGTGGCTGAGGCCGCCTTCGAAAACCTCACGTTCACAGTCGACCCGGTGGCGAGTTCGCTTCGCTCCGGTGCGGAGCACGCGGAGGCCGTCGACCTGCTGGAACCCGTGGACCTCAACGGAATCTACGCCCTCGACCCGCTCAACGACGTCTTGGCCGAGGCCGGGCACGAGCCGGTCGCCGGACTGGAAGGGTGAAAGGCCCCATGACCACCATCACCGAGAGCCGCACCGGTACGAACGCCGTGGAGATCGAGGACATCTCCAAGGTGTTCGGGCGCGGCAGGGGAGCCGTGACCGCGATCGACGGCATGTCCGTCACCGTCGGGACCGGAGAGTTCCTGGCCATCGTCGGGGCCTCCGGCTGCGGAAAGAGCACCCTGCTCTCCCTCGTCGCCGGGTTGGACGAGCCCACCACCGGGGGCGTGGACGTGGGAGACCACCGTGTCGCCATGATGTTCCAGGAGGCCGCGCTCTTCCCATGGCTGACGGTGGGAGCCAACATCGAGGTCCCGATGAAGGTCAACAAGGTGCCCAAGGCCGAGCGCAAGCAGCGGGTGCTGGAGCTTCTCGACCTGGTGCGCCTGACCGGGTTCGAGCGCAAGCGCCCCCACGAGCTCTCCGGCGGTATGCGCCAGCGTGTGGCCCTGGCCCGCGCCCTGGCCCAGGACGCCGACGTCCTCCTCATGGACGAGCCCTTCGGCGCCCTCGACGCCATGACCCGCGACATCCTGCACGACGAGGTGGAGCGGATCTGGAGGGAGAAGTCGCTGACCGTCCTGTTCGTCACCCACAACGTGCGCGAGGCGGTCCGCCTGGGCAACCGGGTCGTGCTGCTGTCCAGCCGCCCGGGCAGGATCATCGACGAGTTCACGGTGGACGGTGAGCGCCCCCGCCGGATCGACTCGGCCCAGATCGCCGAGCAGGCCGCAGCCATCACCGACCGACTCCGCCAGGAGGTCTCCAGCCATGCCTGACACCCAGAACCGCGACAGCGCGGTCCAGGGGCTGGACGCCCTCGAACTCCAGCCCAAGCGCGGCACCAGCGACCGCAGCGTTCTGGAGGTCATCGGCGGCATCTGGGCGGCCACCTGGCCCAAGCTCGCCGCGATCGCCCTCGTCCTGCTCTCCTGGCAGGCCGTCGTGTGGACCGGGTGGCGGTCCGAGTGGGTGTTCCCGGGCCCGGACCGGGTGCTGCCCGTCCTGTTCCACGAGGTCACCACCCCCGAGTTCTGGGAGGCCGTACAGGTCACCATGCGCCGGGCCTTTATCGGCTTCGCGCTGGCCCTGGCCGTGGGTGTGGTCATCGGTCTGGCGGTGTCGCAGTTCAAGCTGTTGCGGGTGGCGATCGGCTCGCTGATCACCGGCCTGCAGACCATGCCGTCGATCGTGTGGTTCCCGTTCGCGATGCTGCTGTACGGCATCACCGAGTCGGCGATCATGTTCGTGATCATCCTGGGTGCCGCCCCCTCCATCGCGGGCGGACTGACCTCCGGTATCGACTACGTATCGCCCTCCCTGCTGCGTGCGGGCCAGGTCATGGGCCTGCGCGGCGTGCAGCGCTACACACTGCTGATCGTGCCCGCGGCCCTGCCGATGTTCGTCACCGGCCTCAAACAGGGCTGGGCGTTCGCCTGGCGTTCCCTGATGGCCGGTGAACTGCTGGTCATCATCAACCAGCAGAACTCCATCGGCTGGGCACTGAGCCAGGCCCGACAGCTCAACGACGCCGAGCGCCTGCTCAGCTACATCATCATCGTGCTGGCCATCGGCATCATGATCGACGTGTTCTTCAACTGGGCGGACCGCTCCCTGCGCCAGCGCTGGGGTATCACCAAGTAGCCCGGTCCCGGGCACCCCGAACCATCGCGGAGGCCGCGCGTGACACCACGCGCGGCCCCATCCGCCTCGTGGAGTGCCTGGCTGAGGACACGTGCGGCCCCGTGCACGGCGCGGAGCGGTCAGAACACCAGGTAGAGCGCCACGGCCAGGCCCAGGGCCGCCGTCGGCAGGACCACACTGACCAGGAAGACCGGCAGGTAGGCCCTCTTGTGTGTCTCGCCGCTGATCGCACGGATGGTGGTGACCACGTAGCCGTTGTGCGGCAGCGAGTCCAGACCGCCCGCCGACAGGGTGGAGACACGGTGCATCTCGCCCGGGTTCGCGCCCTGCGCCATGAAGTCCGGTGCCACGATCGGCAGTGCGATGCCCAGCCCTCCCGATGCGGAGCCGGTGATACCGCAGACCACGGAGACGAAGATCGCCAGCGCGACGATCGGGGGTCCCGCGATGTCGGTCAGCATGTCGAGGAAGGTGTCGAAAGCGGGGGTCTGGGCAGCCACGCTGCCGAAACCCACCACAGCGCACGTGTTGGCGATGGCGACCAACGAGTTCTGTGTGCCCGCGCCCATCGGCTTCCAGTAGCCGGTCACGAACCGGAGGTTGAGAAGCCAGGTGGCGGCGATCCCGAGGATGAGCGCCACCAGCACGGCGGTTTTCGCATCGATGATCTGGGATAGCGCGTTCAGCACCACCAGCACCACGCCGAGGGGGAGGAGGGCGAACACCGGCTTGGGCAGGTCGCGCCGACCGCTATCGTCCCGGTCCTGATCCCGCCCGTTGGTGCCGTACAGGGGACTCGCGGCAGGCAGTTCGAAGCGCTCACCGGCGCGCACCGCCCGTTGCAGCAGCGCGCGTAGCCACAGGCCGCCGACCGTCATGATGAGCAGACCGATGACCACGCCGACCGGCCCGCCAGCGGTCGGTGTGGTGTTGAAGAACTCGGTGGGGATGATGTTCTGGATCTCCGGTGACCCCGGCGAGGTCATCGTGAAGGAGACCGAGCCGAAGACCAGCGCCGCCGGGATGAACCGGTGCGGGTAGTCGGCCACCCGGAACAGCGAGACCGCGATCGGGTAGACGGTGAAGCCCACCACGAACAGGCTGACGCCCCCGTAGGTCATCACCGCGCAGGCGGTCACCACGGCGAACAGGGCCCAGTCCGGGCCGAGCCAGCGGCTGATCCAGTCCGCGATGGACTCGGCCGAACGGGTGTCCTGGATGACCGCGCCGAAGATCGCGCCGAGCAGGAAGACGAGGAACCACTGCCGGAAGTAGTCCGTGAACCCTTCCATGTAGTAGCCCGACATCGCGTCGTTCAGGTTCAGACCGCCGGTCACGGCGAGCAGAACCGAGCACAGCAGGGCGGCGATGATGATGTTGACGCCTCGCAGCGTCAGGACGATGAGCAGCGCCAGGGCTGTCAACAGGCCGATCATGCTCAGCATGACGAGACCTCTCCTCAGGTGGTGCGAGCGGGGTTCAGGGAAGACTGGGGTAGGGAACGGACGTGCGGTGGAGTGGAGCGGGCGGTGAGCGGGGCCGACAGGGCTTACACGTAGACGGTCCGGTACAGCTCCTCGATCTGTTCGGCCGAGGGGACCCGGGGGTTGTTCGCGGGCGAACCGGAGCTCAGGGCCTGGCGCGCCATCAGCGGGGTGAGCTCCCGCCAGCGTTCGGCGTCGATCCCGTAGTCCTTCGGGGTCGGAACCCCCAGGTCGGCGTTGAGTCGGCGCATCTCCCGGATCAGGGCTGACGTGGCCTCGGCGGTGGTGCTGTCGGGGGCAGCCACACCCATGGCCCGGGCGCACTCGGCGTACCGTTCGGGCGCCGCGGGCACGGAGAACTCGGTGACCGCGGGCAGCAGCATCGCGTTGGACAACCCGTGGGCGACGTGGAAGTGCGCCCCCACCGGCCTGCTCATCCCGTGCACCAGGGCGACGCTTGAGTTGGAGAAGGCCATCCCGGCCTGGGTGGCGCCGAGCATCATGGCCTCCCTGGCCGCACGGTCACCGGGGTCGGCGTGCACGGCACGGAGGTTTGCGAAGAGTGTGCGCATCGCCTCGCGGGCCAGGGCGTCGGTGAACGGGCTGGCCTTGGCGCTGACGTAGGCCTCCATCGCGTGCACCAGCGCGTCCACCCCGGTGTCCGCGGTCAGCCGCCGCGGCATGCCCATGGTGAGTTCGTAGTCCACTAGGGCGGCCCGGGGCAGGAGCGCAAGCCCCGCACAGAGCATCTTCTCGTCGTTGTCCACGTCGGTGACGATGCTGAACCTGGTGGACTCGGAACCGCTGCCCGAGGTCGTCGGCACGGCGATCACCGGGAGAGCGGGCGCGTCGGTGACCACCGGTGCTTTGTAGTCGCGCATCCGCCCGCCGTGCGCGCCCAACAGGGCCACGGCCTTGGCGGTGTCGATGGGGCTGCCGCCGCCCACGCCGACGAGGGAGTCGAAGTCGCCCTCGCGCAGTGCCCGCACACCCGCCTCCACCACCGTCGTGGTGGGGTCGGGCACGGTCTCGGAGAAGACCCCCGAGGTGAACCCCGCCGCGCGCAGGCCGGCCAGCACGTCCAGGAGGAACGGCTGTTCGGCGATGAAGGGGTCGGTCACCACCAGTGGTTTGGACAAGCCGAGGGAGGCCAGGGCGTCGGGCAGTTCGGCCGAGGCTCCGGCGCCGATGCGCATGACGCGCGGCAGTGCGATGGCTGCGCTCACTTGGGGGGTACTCCTCGAGGTCGTGTGGGCGGACGCTGCTGGCAGAGGTGGTGCAGAAGAGTGTGGCGTCCGCCACTGTGATGGGGAAATGTGTGATGGACACAGGTGTGGCGCCTACGGGTGTGGTGCGTGAGGGTGTCGTGGCGCCGCGGGGGGCGTGGCCGGTCGGCTCAGTGGTCGAAGTGTGGCCATTGTCACCATGGGGTGGTGCGGTGTCCAGTGCCCGGATCAACACCTGGCTGTCTGCTGGAGGACACGTTGAGCGCCGGGCGGAGGGCTCCGATGATCCGCCCCGCCCGGCTTTCCACACTTCCGCTCAGCTGTGCACCAGCGGGGTGTCCACCAGGTGCTCGGCCACGAACCAGGCCTCGAGCTCGTTGGTGCGGATCACGTCCGAGACCAGGACGTCGTTGCTGCCGTCGTCCCCCATCTCCTGCACGCGCGCGGCCGCGTCATGGGCCTCCTCCAGGACGGTCTCGTGCGCCTCCAGCAGCCGCGAGAGCATCGCCGGAACCTCCTCGACCCCGTTCGGCGGGCGCGGGATGTTGGTGATCTCGGCGACGTGCCTCGGGTCGCCGACCGCCACACCGCCCAGAGTCTGGATGCGCTCGGCGACGGTGTCGATGAGAGCGGTCTGCTCGTCGGCGTGCTTGTCCATCAACAGGTGCAGCTGGTAGAAGGTGTGTCCTCGCATCAGCCAGTGGTGCTTCTTGTACATGTCGTGCAGGATCCGCAGATCGCACAGCACCTGGTTGAGTCGCTGACACGAGTACATCCGGGCGTCGTAGGACAGCCCGACCGGCAGCTGGCGGACCGTCCCGAACTGCTGGATCTCCGCACCCCTCTGGTGGAGCCACGGCTGGCTGCTCCGGGGCTTGGGTGTCTGACTCGCATGCTGGTCGGCAGTGGTCACGGCTGGTTCCCCCTCCGGTGGTACTGAACAAGCTCCGCCCGCCAGTCTTTTCCACCGACAGTTGTCGGCAGAGAAACCGAATCCCATGTGCCGGCAAGGCTTTGTGCAGGGGACAGTCCGTACGGGGTGCTGCCCCTGCGAAGCACTGTCCTTAGGCGGCGATCGCGCAGGCCGTCTCCAAGACGAACCTCGACCACGGCCGGTGCGGGTCGTGCCCGGTCAGTTCCCGCACCCGCTTCAACCGGTAGCGCAGGGTCTGGGCGTGGACGTGCAGAAGGTCGGCCGCGGTGGTCGCCGCCCCTGTTCGGAAGTAGGTGCGCAGCGTCTCCAGGAGGTGCCGGTGCTCCTGCGCCAGCAGCGGCCCCAACACTGCACCGCGCACCGTGGCAGGGGTGATCGCGCCGCCGTTGAGCAGTGCCAGCACGCTCACGTCGGCGTCTCGCAGCAGGCCGTCCTCTCCGTGGGCGTGCGGGGGCGCGGTCTCCAAAGCACCGTCGGCCAGCCGGTAGGCGGCGGACAGGTCGCTCAGCCCGCGCGGTTCGAGCACACACCCGCGCCAACCCCGTTCGACCAGAACTCCGGCGACGCGGTCGGCGTCCTCGGCCGACACCAGCACCACCACCCGTCCCGAACGCGTGGTCACCAGGGGGTCTGCCCCTGCGGGCGCGGCCTCCGCCAAGAGCTCCAACCCCACCGACACCGTCAGGTGCTCCGCCAGGGCCCGCACCCGCTCGGCCGGTTCCCGCGCGGGCTCGGCGACCACCAGCACCGCGGGGTCGGGCGGCGCGATGTCCAGGGTCCGGGCCCGGTCCCGGATAGCGCCCTGGGAGGCCTGGCGTCCGATGAGCAGGTCGTCGAGCAGTGCGCGCCGCGCGCGCTCGCGGTCCGCGTCCAGCCGGTCGACGGCTTCGGCATGGCCCGCCGTCAGGCTCTCGGAGATCTGGTCGATGGAGGCCAACCAGAGTTCGCCCAGAGCGAACACGTCCGCCACGTCGAGCCTGTCGCCCGCCTGCTCGCGGAGGAGGCGCACCGCGGCGGCCGACCCGATCCGGTGCGCGCGCACCACGGCGCCGATCGAACGCCCGTCGGCTGCCCGGGCCCGGCCGATCCCCTTCAACCGCTCCACGTCCTCGGGCGGCAGCCGGGAGGCGCCGCGCACCCACAACTCCATCGACCGGGTGACCAACCAGCCGGTGATCGACCGGACCTCCGCCAGCTGGGATCCGTGCAGCGCCCGGTAGGCGGGAATCTCCGCGTACACCTCGGAGACGATCCGCTCCACGTGCGCAGCGCGCTCCCGCTCCAGCTCGGAGCTGACCCGGGCCCGCTCCTCGTGCCCCATCCGCCCCTCCTTCCCGCGCCCACGCCCGTGTCCGCTCCACACCCGGCTCCGGGCCGCCGATGGGCACTCCGCCCCGGCGCGCGCAGCCTATCGCGCACCCCACGGGCGTGTCCGAGACCGGCCAACCGGGTAAAAAGCGCGCACAACAGCGGCGCAGCCTGAGGACCCGGCCCCGTCCGACATGGCAGTATGCACACAGTCGCCCCGCGCAGCGGTGCGCAACCGGTGGGGGAGCCGGAGCACGGCGGGCGGGGGGAAGCCGCACGGGCGGAGCGGTCACGGGGAGGACGTGATGGCCGCCCCACTACGGTCCGGAGGGGCCGATCGGGGGATGACGGGGATGAGGACGATGACGGTTCCGGAAAGCACACTGAACAACGGGGTGCGGATCCCGCAGTTGGGCTTCGGGGTGTGGCAGGTACCCAACGACGCCGTGGTGGAGGCGGTCTCACACGCCCTCGCGGCCGGGTACCGCAGTATCGACACCGCGGCCGCCTACGGCAACGAGGAAGGCGTCGGCGAGGCGCTGCGCCGTTCGGGCCTGGAGCGGGAGGACGTGTTCGTCACCACCAAGCTCGCCAACCCGGACCAAGGCTACGAGTCCACCTTGCGCGCCTTCGACGCCAGTATGGAACGACTGGGCCTGGAAGAGCTGGACCTCTACCTCATGCACTGGCCGCTGCCGCAGAGCGACCTCTACGTGTCCACGTGGAAGGCGATGGAGCGCCTCTATGCCGAGGGCCGTGTCCGCGCCATCGGCGTGTGCAACTTCCAGCGCTCGCACCTGGAACGCGTCATGGAGGAGGGCGGTATCGCTCCCATGGTGAACCAGATCGAACTGCATCCGCTGCTCACCCAGGAAGAGCTGCGCGCCTTCGACGCCGAGCACAACATCGCCACCGAGGCGTGGAGCCCGCTCGGCCACGGGGAACTCCTCACGCACCCGCTCATCGAGGAGCTGGCCCGGGCACACGAACGCACCCCCGCCCAGATCCTGTTGCGCTGGCACATCCAGCTCGGCAACGTCGTCATCCCCAAGTCGGTGACGCCCGAGCGGATCCGCTCCAACTTCGACATCTTCGAGTTCGAACTCGCGGCGGAAGAGATGGCCCGGATCAGCGCACTCAACGAGGACCACCGGTTCGGGCCCGACCCGGACACCTTCGGCGGAGAGTGATCCGGGGCCGCACGAGAGCGTGCCCGCCGCTGGGGACGCACCCGTCAGCGGTCCTGCGCGACCGCGGTCAGCGCAGTTCGCGGTGCTTACGGGCGCCGGCCAGCACGGCGTCGATGCCGTGGCGGCGCACACGGGCGGTGTACACCCCGCCGCCGACGAAGATCGCGAGGACAAGCCCGACCACCGCAGTCAGGGTCAGGACGGACAGCACGAAAGAGATCATGCGCTCATCTTAGCCGCCCACTCCGGCGACGCTCTCCCAGGGGGCACGGCGCGCGAGCTCGAAGCGGTCTGAGCGCGAGGTAGAGGGAAGGGCCGACATGGACACACCCCACCAGATCATCAACCCGCTCACCCTGACCGATCCGGTGGGGTATTCGCACGCTCTCGTGGTCACCCCCGGCCGCACCGTGTACGTGGGCGGGCAGACCTCCCGCCGCTCCGACGGGGTACTGACCGGGGATTCGGTGGTGCAGCAGTTCGACCGGGCCCTCGCCAACATGGTCGAGGCCCTGCGTGCCGCGGGTGCCGAACCCGTGCACGTGGTCAGCATGCGTGTGTACACCACGTCGGTCAGCGTCTACCGGGTCAACCTCAAGACCCTGGGATCGGTGTACCGGCGTCACATGGGCCGCTACTACCCGCCCATGACGGTCGTCGGCGTCACCGAACTCTTGGAGGACGGTGCCCAGGTCGAGCTGGAGTGCACGGCGGTGGCCCCGGACGAGCCCGACAGTGCGGAGCTGTCACGGTACGCGTCGCGGGAACTGGTGGAGGACGTCGACAACGCCTTCGCCGACGCTTCCGAGGACGCCGGAGACCCCGCGGACATCCGGGAGCGGGCCCGCACCTGACCCCGGTGTCCTCGGAGCAGCCGCCGGAACCGAAGCGAGGGTCTAGAGGTAACCCAGGCGGGAGAGCTCGCTGCGTGCCACCTCGTGCACGTCGCTGTGGTTGCTCCGGCTCAACCGCTCCCGCCACGAACCCACCCCCCACGAGTCCTCCGTGAGCAGCTCGCTCGCCGACACCCGGGCACCGGTGAACTCGCGCAGCCGCCCGGCGGTCTCGACCTCGCCGCCGTGGACGTCCTCGTAGCGGACGGTCAGCAACTGGTCGGTCCCGATCTCCCTGCGCAGCCGCGCGGACATGCGCACCGCGCCCCGCCACCGCATCGCGCACTTGGTCGCGGTCGAGCCTTCGGTGAAGCCGCTCAGGTCCGACTCCTCCTCCAACCCGAAGAAGTGGTTGGGGAACTCGTGCTCCAGCTTCATGAAACTGGGCTTGAGCCAGGCCAGCGACCGCTCGTCCTCCATCATGTCGGCCACGACGTCGCGGCCGTCCCGGATGATCTGGATGAACAGCGCGTCCGGGAACGCGGCGTGCAGGGCGCTCGCCGAGTAGAGGAGATCGGGGCTGGCGTCACCGTAGCGGCGTGCTTCGGCGCTGTGCTCGCACGGCTCGGAGGCGGTGTTGGCGGGGATCCGGGCGCCGGGGACCGGACACTGTGGACAGGTCAGGGGGGTGAGGTGCCAGGTCTCGGCGTAGGCCTCGCGGAGCAGGCTGGCTGTTCCTGAGACCTTCTCCAGCGCCAGGGACGGGCGCCTGGCCACGGCGTAGACGGCGTTGAGCACGCCCTGCGAACCCGCTCCCATGTGGAAGCCGGGTGCGCGGGACAGGGCGCGGGCGATCACCGGAACCCCGGAGTGGGGTGCGCCCAGCACGAACACAGGACGCTGGACCTTGGTCCCGTTGACCACGAGGATGTAGGAGGGCTGCTTCATGATTGTGTCGATTTTTGCACCCTTTGCCCTTCTCGTGTGCATCGGCCGGGCTATCCGCCCGTGCGTCCCACGCGTTTCCCGAGGTTACGGTGTGGAATGGGCGCCGGAAGGTCGCTTCCGGCCAAGCCAGGGCAAAGCCGTGCCAGGGCCGCTGTAAGAATGGGGTATGGCCTCGATGACCGACGACACCGTGCCGTTCGCCGACCCGGAGGGGTTCGAACAGGCCGCTGAGCTACTGGCGTCCGCGCGACGCATCACCGTCCTGACCGGCGCGGGAGTGTCCACGGACTCCGGGATCCCGGACTTCCGCGGCCCGCACGGGCTCTGGACCACCAACCCCAACGCCCAGGCGATGTCGGACATCGACACCTACATGGGTGATGTGGACGTGCGCCGCCAGACGTGGCTGGCCCGCCGCGCCCACCGGGTCTGGGAGGCCGAACCCAACGCCGCCCACCGTGCGCTGGCGGAACTCGCCTCGTCCGGGCGGCTGCACTCGCTCGTCACGCAGAACATCGACGGCCTGCACCAGCGGGCCGGGGTACCCGAGGACGAGGTCATCGAGGTGCACGGCACCATGCTGCGGGTCATGTGCATGGCCTGCGGACTGCGCACCCCCAGCGCCGCGGTGCTGGACCGGCTCGACGAGGAGTCCGACCCGCGCTGCGTGGAGTGCGGCGGTATCCAGAAGTCCGACACCATCTCCTTCGGCCAGCTCCTGGACCCCGAGGTCATCGAACGGGCCACCCTGGCCGCCCGCGAGTGCGACGCCTTCGTGGCGGTGGGCACCTCCCTGACCGTCCACCCGGTGGCCGGGCTGTGCGACGTCGCCATGATGGCGCGGGCGTCGCTGCTCATCGTGAACGCCGAGCGCACGCCCTACGACGACTACGCCGGCGCCGTCCTGCACGACCCCATCGGCGGAGTCGTCCCGGCCCTGGTCAAGCGGGCCCTGGCGGGGTAGCGGGACGCCCCGGAAGGGGAGTGGGACCTCCTAGAGGCCATCGTCCAGGTAGTACTGGATGTCCACGACGCTGTGCTCGGTCTCTGGCTCGGGGAAGGCTTTGGGGGGTTCATGACTGGGGGCGGACCTGGAGGGCTCTCGGGTTTCGTCGGGCGGCTGCCTGAGCCGTCCCAGTACGTTTGCTGCTACCCGACTCCCCAGGTGTGGTTCTAGGAGAGACAGGACCTGCTCGACTTGGGTTATCGGGACGTGGGCGGTGCCGTCGGGGCCGATGCCCGCCAGCCGCTTGGTGACCAAGTGCCGGAGCCTGGAGAGGTATTCGGTGCCGCCCAGTGTGCTGGCGAAGTCCTCTGCTGCCTGCCTGAGGACAGGAATCTCTGACCTGAACAGGTCGGCACTGGGGAGAAGAAGCCGGTGATAGGCGTCCAGCCTTCGCTCTGTTTCCCCATGGACCGGGTTCAGTCTGAGCAGGAGGAGTTCGTGTACTGGAGACCAGGACCCCTCACCGATGCGAGGACCCCACTGCCAGGAGCCCAGGTCGGGGTTGACCGCTTGCAGATAGGGCACCAGGCCGACCATGAGACTGGCGGCGGACCCGTTGACGCGCAGAGCGATGGACCGCAGCAGCTGGGCGGTCCCCGTGCGGTACGGCACTTCAATCTGGTAGGGGTCGAGCACGGAGGCGTTCGGTATCTGCGCGGCGCCGCTCGATGCTGCGAAGCCCATGCCCTCCCCGACGTTGACCGGTGAGCGGTCCTCGAGTTGCAGGACGGACCTTCCCACTGCCAGGTGGCGGACCCGCAGCGCGTCCAACACCCGGAACCAGTCCGCCGAGGGCAGGGTGCGCCACAGGGAGGCCGCGGCCCGCCACTGGTACAGCGCGCTCGGTTCCGAGCCCGAGTCCGTGAACAGCTCTGCGAGATCCACCGGTTCGACTCGCGCGAGCAGGAGCAGGATCAGCAGGTTGGCCGTGTAGTGCGCCTGCCGACTGGTCAGGGGGAGCGTGCGGGGCTGGTAGGCGGAGTGCAGGTGGTCAGCGGAGGGATAGGGCGCCTGCTGGAAGAGCTCGATCAACTGTTCGCTGTAGTGCTCGCGCCGCTCCTCGTCCCCGCCGACATCCCCGCAGATCAGTTCCTTGAGGAAGTCGACGGTCCGCTCCCGGCTGGCGTAGGAGGCGAAGGACGACACCGCGTACAGGGTGCCGTCGCTGGCGGGTTCGGCCCAGGGGTCCTCTGCCTGGCGGATGCGCTGCTCCACCAAGGACCGCAGCGCCCCGGCCACCATCCTTGCCACCAGGTACTCGCCGAAGGTGGCGTGCAGGAACTCGTAGGCGCTCAAGGGCTCTTGGTCGGGTCCGCTGATCTTCGCCTGTGCCATGTGCACGAAGAAGAACCGGCCCAGTAGCAGGTCGGCGGCCTGGATGGGGAGATTGGCACCGGTCTCCGACCGCTGCTGAGAGCTGTCCAGCTTGAGTGCTTTGAGGTCCTTGCTCAGCTCCCTGGAACCCACGCTCTGGCGCTGACGGGTGAACATGGCCAGGGCCGCTGCCTCCAGGCGGCGCAACTCACCCTTGACTTCCCGCCTGAGGTCCGCCTCACTGAGCGCCTTACGGTGCTTGCGGACCTGTCGGCGGACGAAGGTGGTCAGCAGCCGTTCGTACAGCTGCCCCAGGGAGAGGCGGTCAGGGGCCTGCTGGAGGTCGTTGTCCTGTGCGTCGTAGACCAGCAGCATCAGCAGCAGCAAGGGCTGTCGGCTCAGCTCCGGATAGGCCAACAGCCGGTCCGCTCCGAGCGGCTGGAGGCCGGGGGAGCGGAACCGTTCCCGGTTCGCTTGGTTCCAGGCCTTGAGCACCCGCTGGATCTGCTCCTCGCTGAACGGCTCCAGCCGGATCACCGTGCTGTGCTCGGGAAAGCGGGCCCGGCTGGCGCTGAGTGTGCGGCTGGTGACGATCACCGCCACCGGCTGCCCCATGTCCTCCTGGTGGGTCTGGAGGTCGCGGATCTCCTCCAGGTAGTTGTGCCGTTCCACTCCCGCCGCTTGGAGGAGTTCGTCGAAGCCGTCCAGGATGATCACCGGAAGAGCGCCATGCGCCTCCGCTAGGAGGTCGGTCCAGCGGACCTGCTCGCGCAGGCTCTGTTCCAGCCCTTCCTCGATCTGGGTGTGGAGGGCGGCGTCGGCGCTGACCGAACGCAGCTCCACCCGGACCGTCAGGAAGTCCTCCGCGGGTAGCTGCGCGGCCAGGACTTCCGTGAGCTTGGACTTGCCCGCGCCCGGTTCGCCCAGGAGCACCGTCGGGTACCTGGTCATGTCCGGGTGGGTGAGGCGGGCGGCCAGGAAGTGTTGCAGGTCGGGGAGGAGCTTGCGCGCTTCCCACCTTTCCTCCCACCATTCCTTCGCGGAAGGCGTGTCACCTTGCTTCACTCTGGCCACACGGGCGCTCGGCGGTACGTAGCAATCGCTGAGCGAAGGGATCACCATCCCGGCGGGCAGGTCCTCGGGGAGTACGTCGTCCATGGGAAGCACGTGTTTGCCCAGCAGGGCCCGGTACTTGCGGGAGAGCCGGCTCCGCAGGTCCCCCACGGGCCTGCCCGAAGAGATCCGGCTGAGTTCCCGGTGCAGCCCGGCGAAGGCATCGCTGACCCGGTGCCGCGTCCGCTCGTGTTCGCGCAGCTGCGCCCACATTCCGAACTCGGGGGCCTCCGCGCAGAGCCTCAGGTAGTGGTCGCGGTAGGCCGACTGGGCCATCCGGGGGAGGCGCTGGCGCACGGCCGTGGCCAGTCTGCTGCCGTGCCCGGTGTCGACCCCGGCCCGCTCGGTGGCCGACAAGCCGCGGATCAGTTCGATCAGCGCTTCGGTATTCCGCCCCAGGACGTTCTCGGCCCGGGCCCACAGGGTGTCGTGGTCCCACAGGAAGTCTTCCGCGGGGGCGTAGACCTCGTCCGCCCGGAGTCCGCGCTCGACCAGGACCCGCTGCTCCTCCGCGGTCAGTTCCAGGTCCGCGGCGCGCAGGGGAACCCCGGCCTTGGCCAGTACGGTGTCGAGCGGTTCGAAGAAGGAGACGACGAGGAGGACCTTGTGCGCCGCCTCGATCTTCGCGGTCCGGGAGAGCCGGTCCGTGCCCCGCAGTTTCTCCCCGAACCCCTCCAGGGCCTTGCGCCCGTGCCTGACGAGCAGCTTCCGGGTGCCGAGGAGACCGGTGACGCCGAGGACGCCCAGACTTCCTTCGACCAGTTTCTCCGCGAAGTCCAGGAGGGGGCGGTCTTGTGCACCGAGGGTTTTCAGGGCGTCCGCGTAGCCGAGCTGCTTCGCCATGGAGGGGGTGGCCTTTCCGTTTCCGCCGGGGGCGTGGCTCGTCGCCACACTAAATGTGACGACGCGGGCACGGAAGCGGTTTCCACGGGCGCGGGAAAGGGGGCCGGGGGATCACTTCGGCCAGCCGGGCAGTTCCCGCAGGCGACCCAGGAACTCGGACTCGGCCGGCGACAGGACGCGGTCGCGGCGGTGGCAGGCCGTGATCGGCCGCCCTTCGCGTGACGGTTGTACGTCCAGCACACTGAGCAGTCCCGCGGCGACGTCTCCGGCCACGGCGTGCTCGGACATCAAGGCGAGTCCGAGCCCCGCCCGCACCGCCTGTTTGGCGGTTTCCGCACCCCAGATCTCGGCGGTGGCAGCCCCGGCCAGACCCCAGGACTCCAGGGCGGCCCACTGCTCCTCGCGGGTGGAGGAGCCGGGCTCGCGCACCAGGAACCGTTCCTCGGACAGCCGCTCGGGCGACAGGTGCGCGGTCCCGGCGAGAGGGTGCCCCGGTGCCGCACACAGCAGGAGCTGGTCCGAGAGCACCGGCTCGGTCACCAAGCGGCCGTCGGACGGGTCTCCGGCCACCACGGCCAGCCCGATGTCGCCCTTGAGCAGGGCGTCCTCCACCTGCCCGCTGTTGCCGACGAACAGGTCGAACTCGACCTC
Source organism: Nocardiopsis nanhaiensis (assembly GCF_054778635.1). Lineage (NCBI taxonomy): Bacteria > Bacillati > Actinomycetota > Actinomycetes > Streptosporangiales > Nocardiopsidaceae > Nocardiopsis > Nocardiopsis nanhaiensis. The sequence goes on along the minus strand of NZ_BAAGZJ010000091.1, from coordinate 11,206 downwards.
GGGGAAGTCCTCGCGGAAGCCCGCCGTCAGGGCCGGCAGCAGGTAGGTGCCGACCGTCGTCGTGCCGCCCACCCGCAACCGCCCCGCCCGCAGCCCCTGGACCTGCTCGATCGCGGTGACCGCTTCCTGGCTCAGAAGCAGCAGGCGGCGCGCGTACTGGGCCAGCACCTCCCCCTCGGCGGTGGGCCGGATCCGCGCACCGGAGCGATCGACGAGCGTCGCCCGCAGCGACGCCTCCAACTTCTTGACCTGCGTGGACACCGAAGGCTGGCTCATGTACAGCTGCTGTGCCGCGGCCGAGAAGCTGCCCTCCTCCACGACCTTGAGGAACACTTCAAGCCTGTGCGGATTCAACTGCGCCATCGTCCCCAGCCTCCCTCACCCCGACGGCGGCACGCCGGGCCGCGCCGCCGACGGGACCGCCCGTCGTGCCGCCGGCGGAACCGGGCCCGACCTCAGTAGGAGATGCAGGCCGACCGCCACTCGGTGTAGAAGTCCCACACCTGAGGAGAACACTCGGGAGCACCGTACTGCGAGAGCTTGGACCCCATGTGCGGCAGGTGGGCGTAGGCACCCACCCCGGGGCGGTTGACGTGCAGCATCCCCGCCTCGAACCGGTCCAGGGCCTCGAAGATCCGCGCGGTGTCCGCCGTGAAAACCGTCCCCGACATCCCGTAGCGCACCGAGTTGGCGATCCGCAGGGCCTCGTCGAAACCCGAGCACTCGATCACTGAGAGCACCGGCCCGAAGACCTCCTCCTGCGCGATCTCGGCGTCCCAGGCCACGTCGGCCAGGATGGTCGGCGCGACGTAGTGCCCCTCCGGCAGGGGACCGGCGGGCGGGTCGCCCCCGCACACCACCGTCGCCCCCGCCTGCCGGGCCCGGTCGACCGCGGTCAGGCAGGCCGTCCGCTGGGCGGCGGAGATCACCGGTCCGATGTCGGTGTCCGGGTCCTGGCCCGGACCCACCCGCATCGCCGACACGCGCGCGCGGAGGCGCTCCAGGAGTGCGCCCTTGACCGAGGAGTCCACCACGACCCGGCTGGTGGCGCTGCACCGCTGCCCGGACTGCCCGAAGGCGCCGTGCACGATCGCGTCGGCCGCCTTGTCCAGGTCGGCGTCGTCCAGCACCACCACCGCGTTCTTGCCGCCCAACTCCAGCTGGGTGCGCAGCAGGCGTTCGGCCCCGGCACGCTGGATCTCCCGGCCCACCGGCAGCGAGCCCGTGAACGACACCCCCGCAGTCCGCGGATGGTCGACCAGCGCCTCACCCGCCGCCCGGTCGCCCTGGACCAGGTTCAACACGCCAGGGGGTAGGCCCGCGTCCGCGAACACCTCCGTGAGCAGGGCCCCGGTCAGCGGGGTCAGCGGCGAGGGCTTCAGTACGGCCGTGCAGCCCGACAGCAGCGCCGGCGCCACCTTCCACATGGGAATGGCCAACGGGAAGTTCCACGGCGTGATGAGCGCGGTCACCCCGATCGGCTGCCGGAACGTGAACGCGAACGTGCGCGGCTCCTCTGCCGGGGTGGTGACCCCGTTGAGCCGACGCGCCTCCCCGGCGGTGAAGTCGAGGATGGCCAGGGCGCGGTCGACCTCCGCGCGCGCCTCGCGGACGCGCTTGCCCTGCTCGCGGGTGAGCGCGCGGGCGATCACCTCCTTGCGTTCGCGCAACAGGCCCTCCGCCCGGCGCAGGTAGTCGGCGCGTTCGATCGGTCCCGCGCCGCGCCAGTCCGGCCAGGCCCGCGCGGCGGCCTCCACGGCCTCCTCGGCGTCGGCCCCGCCGGACTCGGCGAACTCTCCGATGCGGTCGCCGGTGTCGGCGGGTGAGGTGTTGGTGCGGGCCCCACCGCTCTCCGCGGGGCGCCAGCTGCCGTCGATGAAGTTGCCCAGCAGGTGCGGCCGGGACGTCGGGTCGGCCTTGTAGGCGCCGTGTTCGGCGGTGGTGGGGTGTTCGGGCACGGTCGGTCTCCTGTCCGTGTTTCCCGCGGTGCTCCGCGGGCTGGTGGCGGGTTCGTGTGGCCCGGTCGTCGCTCGGTGGGTGCCGCGACCGGGCCGGGATCAGCCGGTGGCCGCGGTCTCGGCGGCCAGCCCGAAGGAGAGCGTCATTCCCGCGCCGCCCAGGCCGTTCACCACGGTGACTCCGGGCGCCGGGTGGTGCACCAGGTCCGCCCGTGCTCCGGGGATCGACGGGTAGATGCCGTGCCAGCGTTCGGTGACGCGCGGCCGCGGGACCCCGGTGAAGCCCTCGAAGTAGTCCAGGATGGCCCGGTCCACCTCCTCGCGCTCGAACGGATCGTGGGTCATCGCGTAATCGTGGCTGTCCCCGATGGTGATCCGCCCGTCCGCGGTCTGGGAGACGAGCACGTGCACGCCCTCGGCCCGCTGGACCGGCAGATCGCGGTCGAACCGGGCGCGCAGCGCCGCCAGCGACGGGCAGTGCGCGAAGGAGTCGTAGTGCAGCAGGGTCAGCCCGGCGCACAGGGCCGGGCCCAGGGCCCACCCCTCGGGTTGCGCCGCGGTGCGCATCATCTGGAGTTTGCACTTCTGGACGCCGGTGCCGTCGAACGACTCCGGGAACAGCGTCTGGAAGTCGCTCCCCGAACAGACGAAGGCCCGGTCGGCCCGCCACGTACCCTCCGTGGTCTCGATCCCGGGCAGGTCGATTCCGGTGACCGCGGTGCCGAAGCGCAGCGCCACCCCGTACTCGCGCTCCAGTAGTTCCGCCACGGCCGGGATCGCGGTCCGCGGGTCGACGTTGAGCTCCGTGGGGCTCCACAGTGCGCCCCGCAGCTCCTCCGGGCGCAGGGCGGGACTGGCGGCGACGGCTTCGGCGGCCGTCATCATCCGGCTCCCGTGCTCCACGGCGTGCGGCGAGCTGTCCAGGAACTCCTCCACGACGGCCTGTTCCTCGGGGGAGCGGACCGCCAGGAGCGACCCGCTCTCCGCACACCACATGCCGGTGCGCTTGGCCACGTCCAACCAGGTCTCCCGGCTGCGCATGGCCCGCTCGTACAGTGCCGCGGACTGCCCGACCGGCCAGACGAGGCCGAAGTTGCGGATGGAGGCACCCACCGCGCGCTCGTCGCGTTCGAAGAGGACGACCCGGGAACCGGACCGGGCCGCGGCCAGTGCGTGGGCGAGTCCGACGATGCCCCCGCCGACCACGGCGACGTCGGCGGTCCGGTCGCGGTGGTCGGGTTCGTTCGTCCGTCCCGAGGGGCGGGGGCGGCCGGAAGGGGCTGTGCTGTTCATGGAGAGGGCCTTTCGGTGCGGGCTGCTGCCGGGGTACGACCGTGCTGGGATCAGCCGGTGGCGGCCGTCTCCGCGTCCACCACCCGGTCCAGGGCCACCCAGTAGGCGTCGAAGTTGCGCAGGCGGTGCCCGGGCGGCAGGTCGGCCACCGGGCGGTTCACGATGAACGGCACCTTCTGCTCGGTGAGCCCGCCGTGGGACCGCAGCGGCTCGTCCAGCTGGGACAGGTCGTGCCGGTCCGGCGTGGTGCCGATCGCGGTGTCGATCTCGGCGACCAGCACGAGGTCGCCCAGGCGGTCGGCGGGCAGCTCGAAGGCCGTGCTGGCGGTGTCCCGGTCCAGCACCTCGGCGATTCCGGGCAGCTCGGCCAGCCGGGCGGCCACCCCGGCGGGGTCCTGCGACGCCGCCCCGCTCAGGTGCACGGTGGCGAAGGAGCCGAGAGCGCCGTGGTGCACGGTGTAGGGGTCGGTGATGGGCAGGATGACGCGACTGATTCCGGGGCCGTACCACCCGTCCAGCAGTTCCTGCGCGTACACGACGTTGGGGACCCCGTCGGCGTCGGACTTGCGGTTCATCCCGTGGTCCGCGGTGATCACCAGGACCGCCCCGAGGTCGTGGATCCGGCGGAAGTAGGCGTCGAGCATCGCGTAGAAGTCGTCGGCCACCGGTGAACCCGGTGCGTGCTTGTGCTGGATGTAGTCGGTGAGGGAGATGTAGGTGAGGTCGGGGCGGTCTCGTTCGAGTACGGCGGTGCCCGCGGCCATCGCGAACTCACTGAGGTCGGCGCTGTAGACCGACGGCAGCGGCTTGCCCACCAGGTCGAGTGCAGCTTCGATCCCGTTGTCGGCGAGGGTGACGGTGTCGGCCTTCTCCGCCGAGAAGCAGACCCCCTTGCCCTGGAGTCCCTGGCCGAGCAGCCTGCGGAGCTTGTCCTTGGCGGTCACGACCGCGACGGACCTTCCTGCTTCGGCGAAGGCCGCGAAGAGCGTGGGCGCGCGCAGCAGCGAGGGGTCGTTCATCATCACTTCCTCGCCGCTGGCCGAGTCGAGGAAGTAGTTGCCGCAGATCCCGTGCACCGACGGCGGAACGCCGGTGGCGATGGAGAGGTTATTGGGGTTGGTGAACGAGGGCATGGCGCATTCCGCGTTCAGGAAAGTCCCGCCCTGCTCCCGGAGGCCGGACAGAAAGGGCATGCGCCCGTTGGCTATCGCCTTCTCGTGGTAATCGGGTTCGCTCCCGTCGATGCAGACCACCACGGTCGGTGCGGTGGGGGACGGGTAGTTCCGACCATTGACGGACGCTGACTTCTCGGGCATCGCGCACCTTTTCTGTGGATTCACCAGGGGTGCGCACGGAAAGGGGCAATGGAATATCAATTCCGGTCCGGTCCCGTGCGAAACCCAGCGCTGTCATCTATGACCTGCTGTATTTCTAACAGCCAGGGGTTTCGCGCGGAACCCGGAAACTGCCTATGCGCCCCATAGCCGAGTGCGTATGGGGTGCTCGTCCCGAGGCCGGTGCCGTCACCGGGGCCGGTTCAGGGCCCGGCGGAGCCGCTCTGTGCCTCGGACAGGCGCGCCGACCGGACCGGGACCGAGGGGTCGGTGGCGGGCGTGGACGAAGCGGCCCGCTCCGCGGCCTCCCACTTGCCGAGGAGCTTCCACGCGGGGATCCCGATGTGCGGCTCCAGGGCCTCCAAGAGGGTGTGCACGGCGTCCCGGTCGACCTGCGGCCCTTCGACGACCCGCTCGCAGCCGCGCAGGAAGCCGGTCACGGCCTGTTTCAGATCATCCTTGCCCGCCCCGTCCTCGGGCCACAGGTGCAGGTCCTCCAGCGCCTGGCGGAGAACGGTCAGCTCGACCCGGCCCAGCCCGGAGGTGGACAGCAGCCGCTCGTAACCGCGGATCCGCTCACCGATCCGGTCCGCCGGGACCAGGCCGATCGGCTCCAAGCGCAGCCGCAGCACCTCGTGCGCCTCGACCCACGACTGGTCGGTCTCCCGGTCCGAGTACCAGGTCGCCAGGTCGTCGGAGACGAACCGCAGGTACGGGGTGAGGATCAGGGCCAGCCGGGAGGCCGTGCCGTTGGCGCGCATCGCCATCGACCGCAGCAGTCTGGCGGTGACCGTTCCGCTGGGCACCGTCACTTCGTACGGGTTGATGTTGGCCGGTTCGCCGTCGGTGTCCGAGCGCAGTTCGAACCCCACGCACTCGCCGAGGTTGAAGGGCTCGCCCCGCTCGCGTTCCAGCACGGTCACGGGAGTCTCGCCCTCCCAATAGCCCAGGTGGCGCAGGCGCATGGTGTCCAGGATCCCGAACCACTGGGCGGCGGGCAGGGCGCGCCACAGGGACACGGTCCGCCGCCAGTCCTGCCAGGGGTCCTGGCGGTCGGGGAAGAGGTCCGCCAGCTCGATGGGCTCGTCCCGGACCAGGACCAGCAGGGTCACCAGGTTCGCGGTGTAGCGGGCCTGGCGCTCCGTGACGGGCAGGCGCCGCGGTTCGTACTCGGCGAAGGAGCGGTTGGGTGCGGGGAAGGGAGCCTCCCGGAAGAGCTCGAGGAGGAGCTCCTGGAGTTCCTCGGCCAGTCCGGGGTCCACGGCGAAGCGCCGCCCAAGGAGTTCGTCGAGGAAGGCCACCACCTTGTCCCGGCCCGCGTAGGCGGCGAAGGAGGCCAGCGCGTACAGCTCGCCGTCGTCCAGGTGTGCGGTCCGACTCCGGCGCCGGGACGCCCGGGACCGGTCGTCGGCCAGTTCCTCCAGTGCCGCGACCACCGTGCGGGCCACCAGGTACTCGCCGAAGGTCGCGTGCAGGAACTCGAAGGCGCTGTTGGTGCCGTCGGTGGTACGGGCGCGTGCTTCGTGGACGAAGAAGAACCGGCCCAGCACCTGGTGCGCGGGGGCGATCTGGCCGTGCAGGTCGGTGTTGTCGGGCATCTCTGCGGCTTCAGGCATCAGGACGGCCAGGTCCTGGTCCAGCTCCTCGGCGCGTACGCTCTGGCGGCCCCGGGCGAACATCGCCATCGCGGCCACCTCCAGGCGCCGCAGCTCGTCCTCGACCGCCCGCTCCAGGTCCCGGCCGCCCAGGTGGGGCCGGTGCTTGTCCACCTCGCGCCGGGCGAACATCGTGAGGAGCCGTCCGTACAGTTCGCCGTGGGAGAGGGCCTCCGAGGCCTGGAGTAGGGCGTTGCCGTGGGCGTCGTAGATGAGCAGCATGAGCAGGAGCAGCGGCTGCTCGGCGAGGTCGCGGTAACGGAGCACTACCTGCGGGGTGAGGGGGCTCAGCCCGGACGCACCGAGGGCACCGGAGTTGGCCCGGTTCCACACGGCCAGCATTTGCTCGATCTGGCCGTCGTCGAAGGGCTCCAGGCGGATGACCGTGGTCAGGGACGGGAAGCGGGTCCGGTCGGCTACCAGGGTCCGGCTGGTGACGATCACCGCGACCGGCTGGCCCATGTTCTCCTGCTTCTCCTGGAACTCCTGGACCCGTTCCAGGTAGTCGGAGCGGTCCACCCCGGTGGCCTGGAGGAGTTCGTCGAAGCCGTCCAGGATGATCACCGGCAGCGCACCGTCGGCGTCGTCGGACAGGTCCCGCCAGGAAACCGAGGCGTGCAGGTCGGCGGCGAGCCCTTCCTCGATCTGCGTGTGCAGCGGGGCGTTGGGGCTGACCGCTCGAAGCTCCACCCGGACGGGGAGGAAGTCCTCGGCGGGCAGCTGGGCGGCGAGCACCTCGGTGAACTTGGACTTGCCCGCACCGGGGTGGCCGAGGATGACCAGCGGATGCTCAGTGGCTCGCGGGTGCGTAACCAGGGACGCCACGAGCGACTGGAGGTCGCCCTGGACGGGGAAGTCCAGCCACCAGTCATCGCGTGCCGGACTACTGCTTTCATTGATCAGGGTGACTCGCCCCTGCGGCGGGATATAGGCCTGGCGGAGAGAGGGAAGCGCCAGACCGGAGGGAACGTCATCGGACCGCAGGACAGGTCGGTTGAGTACCGCCTGGTATGAGGCCGCGAGTTCCTGCCTTCGTCGGGAGACGGGGCGTCTGGAACCGATGCGGGATAGTTGTTCGTGTAGCTCCGCGAGGCCGGTACCGATCTTCTCCCGGGTGTTTTCGTGTTCGCTCGCGTCCAGCCACATCCCGAACTCCGGGACCTCGCCCCCCAACCGTCGCATGTTCCCGACCAGACGTTCGGCAGCCCTACTGGGCAGGACACGCTGGAAGCGCCTCATCAGGGGATGTTCCCGGGTGATCCGATGCCGTTCGGTCACTTCGAGTGCACAGACGAAGTCGGTGAAGGAGGCAACGGCACCTCTCATCGGCATGACCGCCACCGAGCTATGTGATTTCCGGTTGCCGGTGTGCGTGATCGGAAACGATGGGTGTGTTCCGGGGAGCGCGACCAAGTGGTCGCGCAAGAGCGAGTACTGCTCCTCCGAAGTGATCTCCAGATCGTTCAGCCCGAAAGGCATCGCGACTTCCTCGAATATGTCCTCCGCGGCCTCGAAGAAGGACGAGACCACCAGGATCTGGTGTGCCGCCTGGACCCTCTCCGTCCGGGACAGCCGACTCTCGCCCCTCAGCTTGCTGCCCAACCCCTCCAGAGCCTTGCGCCCCTGGCTCACCAGCGCCCCGCGGACCCCGAACAGTCCGGGAACGCCCACCAGCCCCATCCCGCCGTCGGCCACCTTTTCCGCGAGGTCCAGGACCTTCGAGTCGTTCTTGCCGAGGATCCGCAGCGCGTCGCTGTAGCTGAGCCGTTTCGCCATCGGTTCGGGGCCTCTTCCGCATCCGTGGGACGTGACAGGGGTGGGGGAACGCGGTCGGACCCGGCACCGGGGGAGGGGCCGAGTCCGCACGTCAGAAGGGGTTTCGCCAATATGAATGCATGTGGTGAGGGGTGCTCACGGAGCGTGTGATGCCCTAGGGCAGCTGCCAGTTCACCGGTTCGGCGCCCTGGTTGGCCAGCAGCTCGTTGGTGGTGCTGAAGGGCTTGGAACCGAAGAAGCCGTTGCGCGCCGAGAACGGGCTCGGGTGCGGGGACTCCACGCACGGGATGCCCGGCATCATCGGCCGCAGGTTGCGGGCGTCGCGCCCCCACAGGATGGAGACGAGAGGGGTGCCGCGTTCGGCCAGCGCCCGGATGGCCTGCTCGGTGACGGCCTCCCAGCCCTTGCCGCGGTGCGAACCGGCGTTGCCGGGGGAGACGGTCAGCACCCGGTTGAGCAGCAGCACGCCCTGCCGGGTCCACGGCGTGAGGTCGCCGTTCGAAGGCATGGGTACCCCGAGGTCGTCACCCATCTCCTGGTAGATGTTGCGCAGACTGGCGGGCAGCCGCACGTCCGGGGCGACCGAGAAGCTCAGCCCGACCGCGTTGCCGGGGGTCGGGTAGGGGTCCTGTCCCACGATGAGGACCCGCACGTCCTCGAAGGGCTGCTGGAAGGCGCGGAGGACGTGGTCCCCGGAAGGTAGGTAGGTGCGTCCGGCGGCCACCTCCTGGCGGAGGAAGTCGCCCATAGCGGCGATCTGCGGGGCGACCGGCTCCAAGGCCTTCGCCCAACCGCTGTCCATGATCTCGTTCAGGTCCCGTGTCGGCATGGCCAGCACCCTAGCGCCAGACAGGGACACCCAGACCCGTTTCGGACCATCCGTCCGAAGATCTCCGCCACACTGCCCCGGAGCTCCCCGGTGGACGTACGGGGCCATAGAGCCCACTCACCACTCAGCGGTGGGCGCGCTGTTGCCAGCGGTGCAGGTGGGAGCGGATGCCCCGGGTACTGGGCGCGTCTGTGCCGTGCAATCCCTCGTGGTGGGCCAGCAGGGCCTCGTAGTGGCGGACCGCCTCGGTCACCTTCCCGGAGTGGCCCAGGTACGCGGCCTGGTAGTGGCGGGCGCGCAGGGTGGCCGGGTCGTTGGCGCCGCGCATCCGGACCAGGTCTGGGACCAGCTTTTCCAGGAGTTCCACGGCACGGTGCGGATCGCCGGACTCGCCGAGCTCGAAGGCCAGGTACAGCCGCGTGGTCTGCACCTTGTCCGAATCCGCACCGTGGGCGGCCACCAGATCCGGGACCAGGTCCGCGTGGGTCCGGGCGGCCAGCCCGTGGTCGGCGGCCCGGCCGGCGTTCGTGGCCAGGTAGTACCGGGCCGCCAGGGACTCCGGGTGCTGGGACCCGTACACGCGGACCAGGTCCGCCACCAGCGGTTCGAAGGTCCGCACCGCGCGGGCGTGGTCACCGCTCTTTCCCGTCGCGTACGCCTCCCGGCGGCGGGCCCGCAGGGTGTCGGGGTGGTCCGGGCCGAAGGCGGAGGCGAGGAGCGGCAACAGGGTGCGCAGTTCCTCGGCGGCCCGGTCGTAGTCGCCCGCGTCCGCCCGCTCGCGAGCCGCATCCACCAGCTCCCGCAGCCGGATCGGGTGCGCGTCGGTGCCCGAGGAGGACCGCTGCGGCGCTTCCTCCGTGTACGGAAGCGTGCGGGCCAGCCCGGGCACGGGTCCGCGGGCGGGGTTCACCGGTGGCAGGTACGGGGCCAGCCGGTCCCTGACCTCCTCCGCGTCGGCGGGGCGGTCCTCGGGCCGTTTGGCCAGGAGTGCGCTGACCAGATCGGACAGGTCCGCCGGGATTTCGGGACGCACGGCCGCTGCCGACGGCGGAGGCTCACCGAGGTGCATCCGCAGCACCGCCAGGCGGTTGGGGTTCCGGAACGGCGGCTCCCCGGTCAGCAGCTGGTAGAGGATGGCGCCCAGCGAGTACAGGTCGCTGGGCCGGTCAACCCGGTCGCCGCGCACCTGCTCAGGCGACATGTACAGCGGGGTACCCACCACTTGCCCCGTCCGGGTGATGCGCTCGCTGCGGGTGGCCGCGGTGAAGGCCGCGATCCCGAAGTCCAGGACCTTGAGGGTGCCGTCACCCGTGCCCTCTTCGACCACCATCAGGTTGCCCGGCTTCACGTCGCGGTGCACGATCCCGGCCGTGTGCGCGGCACCCAGGCCCGACGCGGCCTGGGACACCAGCGCGGCGGCCCGGCCCACCGGCAGCGGACCGTCCTCCCGGAGCACCGAGGTCAGCGGACGGCCGGGCACGAGCTCCATCACGGCGAAGACCGGCCCGGCACCGCGCCCGTCGTCGGCGCCCTGGCCGAAGTCGTACAGGATCACCACGTTCGGATGCCCCGCCAACCGTGCGGTCACCCGGGCCTCACGGCGGAACCGGGCCACGACCTGGGCCGAGTCCACCCTGCCCGGCCGGATCAGCTTCACCGCCACCGGCCGGTCCAGCACCTCGTCGACCGCGCGCCAGACCTCCCCCATACCGCCCGCGCCAAGGCGGGCGAGGAGTCGGTAGCGACCGTCCAGGACCCGTTCCTCCGGCACCCGCACCTCTCACCGTCGACCCGCGGCTGTGACCACTGTGCCCGTGCGGCCGTTTCCTGTCGCCCCGGGCACACAGGGCGTTAGCGTACAACTGCTGCCGCTACTGTGTTCCTAGTGCCGACGGCGCGCAAGTACCCCCTGTGTGGAATGAGTGTCAGAGCCGTGAGCCTGAATCTCTACGTTGGTCCGGACCCCCATCCGGACAAGTACCGACTGGTCCGGTCGGTGGGGCGCGGCGGCGAGGCCACGCTCTACCTGGCCGAAGTCAGCCTGGCCGGACAGACCGAGCCGGTCGTGGTGAAGGTCCTCAACTCAGATGTCACCTCGAACGAGGAGCAGTTCGCCGAGCTCAGCGCCAAGTGGAGTGAGCAGGCCGAACTCCTGCGCTTCATCAACCGCCTCGGCGTGGTGGGTGTACGCGAGCACTTCGAGGGCGCACCGGAGCACCCGGCGGAGAGCCCGGACCCCTCTGTGTCAGGCTCAAGTGGGACACCAAGGGATAACCTTCACTAACTGACACAAGCAGGGCGAGAACAGGCAACCACCACGGTGACAATGACCAACCACGACCTCCACACCAACGATGAAGG
>NZ_BAAGZJ010000090.1:0-31329 GCF_054778635.1 Nocardiopsis nanhaiensis | reverse complement strand
TCAGCACAGCACACACCTCCCTCCTCGATCCTGGACAGGACCGTAGCGGGAGGGTGTGACTTTTCTGAGCGGGGGCGGTTATCCCCGCCCTGAAGGGACGGGGTCTGCACCGCCCAAAACCAGATCAATGCGCTTCCTTCGTACGCGGTGCGGTCGAGGCGCGCTCGACGAGCTCAGGGGCCAGGCGCACCGCGTGGTTCGGTCTGGACCCCTGCTCGCCCAGGGACTGGTCGAGCAGGCGCACGGCCTCCTCGGCAAGTCCGGTGACGGGTTGCCGGACGGTGGTCAGGGCGGGTTCGGCGAGGGAGGCGATCGCGACGTCGTCGAACCCGGTGACGGCGATCTGACCGGGCACGTCCGCGCCCATCCGGCGCAGCTGCTGCATGGCACCGACCGCGATCAGGTCGTTGGCACACACGAGCGCGTCGGGACGGTCGGGCCACACGCGCTCGGCCGCGGCGCGGCCCCACTCCACGGAGAAGTCGCCCAGCACCACGCGGGAGGCCCCCTCAGGGTCCCGGGCCGAGAGGGCGCCTTGGTAGGCGGCGCGCCGTTCCACGGCGGCGGAGTCGGTCCCGTCCGAGCCGAGGAAGCAGGGGCGGCTGCGGCCGGTGCGGGCCAGGTGGTCCAGTACCAGGGTCATCCCGGCGGTGTTGTCGACTGCCACGGTGTCGGCGACGTCGGTGCCGCAGCGGCGGTCCAGCTGCACTAGGGGCACGCGCTCGGCCGCGGCGCGCACCGCCACCCGGCTGTGCTCCTCGTGCACGGGGATCACCAGCAGCGCGTCCACTTGGCGGTCCAGGAGCGCGCTGACTCGGTCGGCCTCCACGGCCGGGTCGTCGTCGCAGTCGGCGATGAGCAGGGCGCGGCCGCGGCTGTGCAGCGCGTGCTCCACGGCGCGCACGAGCGCGGGGAAGAACGGGTTGGTGATCTGTGGCAGGACCATGCCGATGGTTCCGGTCGAGCGACTGCGCAGCGCGCGGGCCACCTGGTTGGGCCGGTAGCCCAGGTGCGCGGCGACCGCGCGGACCCTGCGCTCGGTCTGCGCTCCGACGGTGCGGGTGCCGGCCAGGACGCGGGAGACGGTGGCCACGGAGTAGCCCGACTCTTGGGCCACCTCGCGCAGTGTCACCTCTGGCATGTGTTCCCCTCATCGCCGCGAGCAGAAGAGGGTAAACGTTATCATCGACACATCCCTGGGGTGATCGTCTTTGACCTTGACTTTTGATGGCTGGAAATTGACATGGGGAAGATCACCTAGCAGCGTATGGGAGAACGTTTACCGACAGAGAGGTATGCCGTGGCACTTGCCCCCATCGTCCTGGACAGCGGTCCGGGCCTGGACGACGCCGTCGCTCTGCAGTGCCTGCTCGGCACCGGGCCGCGCGACTTCAGCGCCCACTACACCGGGACCCTGCTGTGCCGCCCCAGCCTCTGACCGAGCCGTCGGCAGCCAAGAGCGAGAGAGAACGATGAACATACTCTGGGGAATGGGCGGCATGGCTGCTCTGATCGCCATCGCGGTCGCCGTCTCCACCAACCGCCGCGCGATCAAGCTGCGCACGGTTGCCGGTGCGCTGGCCATTCAGGTGACTATCGGGGTGGTGGTCCTTTACTGGGAACCCGGTCAGCAAGCGCTCACGTGGGCCTCGAACGGGGTCGGCGCGGTCATCTCCGCCTCCGACGCCGGGATCGCCTTCCTGTTCGGCGACCTGGTCGAGGGCGAGGGCACGGTCTTCGCCTTGCAGGTGCTCCCCGTGGTCATCTTCGTGGCGTCCCTGGTCGCGGTGCTCTTCTATCTGGGCATCATGCAGCGGGTCGTCAACGTCATCGGCGGCGCGCTGCACTGGGTGCTCGGCACGAGCCGGGCGGAGTCGATGAACGCCGCCGCCAACATGTTCGTGGGACAGACCGAGGCACCGCTGTTCATCCGCCCCTACCTGAAGCGGATGACCAGGTCGGAGCTGTTCGCGGTGATGGTCGGCGGGGTCTCGACCGTGGCCGGGACGGTGCTGCTCGGCTACGCGCTGCTGGGCGCGCGACTGGACTACCTGATCGCGGCGAGTTTCATGGCAGCTCCGGCGGGGCTGCTGATGGCCAAGATCATCATTCCCGAGACCGAGCGGCCCGCGGACTCCTCCGAGGCGGTCACCGCCGCACGGCTCAACGGTCCGGACGCCGCGCCCACCTCGTCCCCGGTCGGCGTGCCCGGCGATGCTGGGACGAGCGACGCGACCGAGACGGAGCAGGAGAGTGGATCGGGCGAGTCGAACGAGGTAGAGCCTGGGCAGGACAAGCCGCGCAACGTCATCGACGCCGCTGCCAGGGGAGCGGCCGACGGTCTCAAACTCGCCGCGACCATCGGCGGCATGCTGTTGGCGTTCATCTCGCTGATCGCCCTGATGAACCTGCTACTGGGCGCGGTCGGTGGACTCTTCGGCGCCCCGGACCTGAGCTTCGAGCAGCTGATCGGCTACCTGTTCGCCCCGGTGATGACGCTCGTGGGCGTGCCGTGGAGCGAGGCGGTGGCCTCCGGCAGCTTCGTGGGGCAAAAGATCGTACTGAACGAGTTCGTGGCCTTCGTGGACTTCGGCCCACAGGCCGACGACTTCAGTCCCAAGACCGCGGCGATCACCACGTTCGCGCTGACCGGCTTCGCCAACCTCTCCTCGCTAGCGATTCTGCTCGGCGGCCTGGGCAGCCTGGCCCCCAGTCGTAGGGGCGACATCGCCGAACTGGGCCTGCGCGCCATCCTCGCCGGGACCCTGGCCAACCTGATGAGCGCCGCCATCGCCGGGATGCTCATCTCCTAGCGGTGTTGCCCCGGCCGCGCCCACCGACGTGAGCAGGAGTGGGCGCCGGTCAGGGCGGCGACCCGTTCAGCGGATTCTAGAGCGGGTCCTGGCCTGTTCCAGGAAACGGCGCTGCACCTCGTTGAACCTTTCCGGGCGTTCCAGGTTGGGCAGGTGTCCCGCGCCCTCGACGATCTCCACGGCCGAGTCCGGCACCTGGACGTGCATCAGCTCGGCGCCCTCGGGCGGCGTGAAACCGTCGTGTTGGCCCACCACCAGCAGGGTGGGGGCCGAGATACGGGGCAGCAGCACCGTGTGGTCGGGGCGCTCGGCCCGGCCCAGCTGCGCGGCGGCCGCGCCCTCGGGCGGGGCGGCGTACATCATCGCGCGCACGTGGTCGGCGACCGCGGGCAGGTCGCGTACGTTGTCGGCGGTCATCATGCCGACCAGCATCTCGTCGGCGTAGCCGCGCATCCCCTCCTCGCGCAGGCGCGCGGCCATGCGCTTGCGGGAGAGCCTTCCCTGTTCGGTCTCCGGCATCGGGTTGGTCGCCGCCAGTGTCAGCGAGTCCACCCGGTCGGGGAAGAGCCGGTACATCTCCAGCGCGATCTGGCCGCCCATGGACAGGCCCACCACGTTGACCACGTCGATCTCCAGGTGGTCCAGGAGGGCCACGAGATCTCTGGCGAAGGAGTCCATCGAGGTGAAGCCAGGGAAGACGGTGGTGCGGCCGTAGCCGCGCAGGTCCGGGACGATGGTCCGGTAGCCCCGCCCAGCCAATGCTCTGACCTGGGGTTCCCACATGCTCTTGTCGAAGGGGTGACCGTGGATGAACAGGACGGGGCATCCCGCTCCGCGATCGGTGTAACTGACACCGATCCCGCGCACGTGCACGGTGTCCGGGTCGTCACTCTTCGCGGTGTTCCTCGTCTGGTGTGTCACAAGAAACGATGCTATTCACGGGCGCAAGGCCTTGAATAGTGGCCTTCGGGAAAGTGGTCGGGCCGTAGGTGGTCCCTCGTCACCTACGGCCCGAGCGCCGTGGCCCGCCGTCCTCGGGCACGGTGCGCTGCGGCGGACTCGGGGCCCGCCGCATCCGTGTCGGGGTCTGGATGTCCCGACACACGTAGAGACGCGTGGTGAGCCGGAAGGGTTCGGTCCTTTTAACTTTCGAGTACCGGAAATTCTCTGGAGAGGTTCGGACCGGCCCCTGAACGGCTGGGCGCGTTCCCGGCCAGAGCCCTGGTCACAGCCCTGCTCGGCGGGCCGCGCCCACGGCCTGCCTGCGGCCACCACAGGCCATCAGCACAGCGGCGAGCAGATACGGGGCGGCGAACACCGCGAAGGCCGGGCCGTGCCCCATGGCAAGGAACGCCCCCGTGTACAGCAGGAACGTCGCGATTCCCACCGATTCCGTGCCCATACCGGCCAGCGAGGTGACCGTGGCCCGGCTGGGGCCGGAGATGCTGTCCTGCAGCCGGGCATCGGCCACGACACTCATCATCTGGCAGACACCGAAACCGCATCCGAGCAGGACCCAGCCCACCGGGTCAGACAGAAGGGCTCCCGCACCGATCGCGACCGCGGCCAGGACGAGGAGCGCGCCGAGCGCCAGGTGGTTCAGACGGGCCGCCGGTCCGGCCAGCAGCCCACCCACCGTGACGCAGGTCCACACCGTCAGCACCACCAAGGGGACGTCTCCGGTGGCGACCCCCGCGGAGGAGGCCAACAGGGGTATGTACTCCTCCAGCGTCTCCCAGAACGCGGTGATCAGGACGACCAGCACGATCGCGGCGCGTACGGTCCGGCTGCGGCGGGCCTCGGCCAGGCCGACCCGCATGGTCTCGCGGTAACCGGGCTCGGAGGCTTGGTCGCCCCCGCCGCCGGGGTCCCCGCTCGCGGCGCGGTCCTCGGGCAGAGCCAAACCGGACAGGGCGCACAGGGCACAGGCGGCCACGCTGGCCGCGCCGATCGCCGCGTAGCCGCCGTGGGCCATCACCGGCACGGCGAGCAGTGTGGCCGCGCCCACCGACGCCACACCCAAGGCCCGGGTCACACCCATGACGCGGGCGTAGCGGTACGCGATACCGCGGTGTGCGAGTTCGGTGTAGACGAGCGCCTCGAAAGCGCCCGAGGCCAGGGCGCCGCCCGCGCCCCACAGGACGAAGCCGAGGGCGAACACCCAGTAGGAGGGGAAGAGCAGCCAGAGCGCGAACCCCGCCCCGGCCAGCACCGGTGCGGCGGCCAGCAGGTAGCGGCGAGGCACGATATCGGCCCAGGTTCCGGCGGGGACGGCCAAGAGCACGCCGGTGAGGGACCAGACGACGAAGAGCGAGCTGATTTGGGCGACCGACAGTCCGGTCTCGGTGAACAGCAGGGCGTACAGCGGGTAGAGGAGGACGAACTCCGTGAAGAACGCGTACGCGTAGACGGGCCAAGTCAGCCTGGAGATGCGCGTGGCGGACACGCGCGAGGGCAGGGGCGTCATGGAGGTCTTTCGGTCGGGCGAACTACGGACACCGGATGTGGTGGTCATCCGGCGGTCCGCGGGCGTACGCCTCGGACCGGCCTCGGCCTAGGAGTTAATGTCGCTGTCTCATACGTCCAGGTTAGAAGATCCGGGCGGGGCAGCGCGAGGGGATTTGGGGAGAGGTGTGGTCAGTCCGGCTTCCGTAGTGCCGGGTGCGGGCCGAGCCTGGGGACGGGTGGGAGCGGTGCGCGCACGGGGTCGGACCGGAAGGACTGGATGAGGTAGGCCGCCAGCCGCCGCGAGGCGGCCAGAGCCGCTTCCTCGGAGTCGGCGGTGATGCCGCTGTTGGCCATGATGACCAGTGTGAGGTCGTCGCGGACGAAGTCGGGGCGCAACTGCCCGGTGGCCTTGGCGCGGCGGGCGAGCTCGGCGAAGACGTTCTCGGCCCGGACGCGCTCCAGCTCGAAGGCCGTGAGGTCGGGGGCGGTGGCCAGGAACACGGTGGCCAGTCCGCGGTCGACGGCCTGCATCGTACACAGCTTCTCGATCACGGTGCGGAACCCGTGCCAGGGGTCGGGGTCGGCGAGGGCGTCGTCGATGACCGCCACACAGTCGGCGATCTGATCTGTGAACACCTCTATGACCAGGTCGTTCTTGGCGGGGAAGTGGCGGTAGAGGGTGGCGATGCCGACCCCGCACCGGCGGGCGATCTCGGTCATCGACACGTCGATGCCGCCTTCGGCGAAGGCGATTCGGGCCGCTTCGAGGATGCGGCGGCGGTTGTGCAGGGCGTCGGATCGTGGCTTCCGAGAGGATTCCGTCGGCATGCCTCTCACATTAGCTAAAAACGGATAGCGCCCTCCGTTTCTCTTGTTAGCTTAGGCGACGGCGGAGGGCACGAACTGTCCCTCTCTTGAACCGAAGCGGACGGAGAAGACGTTGGCGGAGATGCGCGCGGCCCGCTACGACAGGTACGGGCCTCCCGAGGTGCTGTACGAGGGCACGCTCCCCTGCCCGGTGCCGGGGCCGGACCAGATTCTGGTGCGGGCGCACGCCAGCTCTGTGAACGGCGGCGAGCTGCTGATGCGCGCGGGGCGGCTCTCGCTACTGGTCGGACGGAGGTTCCCGAAGGGCATCGGCATCGACTTCGCCGGTGAGGTCGCCGAGGTGGGCGCCCGGGTGCGCGGGCTTGCCGTGGGTGACCGGGTGTGGGGCAGCGTGGGGCGGACGGGGGGCAGTGCCACCGCCGAGTACGTGGCCGTGCGCCCCGAACAGGTGTCCCACAGCCCCACTGGACTCGACCCGTTCGAGGCGGTTTCACTGGCCGTCGGGGGTACCACCGGAATCACCGCGCTGCGGGACAAGGCGAAGGTCAGGTCGGGCGAGCGGGCGCTCGTACGCGGGGCCAGCGGCGGGGTGGGCAGCGTGGTCGTCCAGCTCGCCAAGGCCATGGGGGCGCATGTAACCGCGCTGGCCGGAGCCCGCAACCTCGACTTCGTCCGCGGCCTCGGCGCTGACGAGGCCTTCGACTACGCGACCACCGGCCCTCGCGAGCTGGCTCGGCTGGAGCGGTTCGACGCGGTTGTCGACACCGTCGCCACCAACCTGCCCGCCTACCGACGGCTGCTCGCCCCCGGCGGGCGCATAGTGGCGGTGGGCATCGGTTCGTTCGCCTCGGTGCTGCACATCCTGGGGTCACAGGTGCTGGGACGGCGTCGGATCGTGTTCTTCAGCGGCAACCCGAAGACGGACCTCTTCACGGATCTGGCCGGTTACGTGGAGCGCGGCGAGGTCCGGCCGGTCGTGGACACGGTGCACGAACTCGCCGACATCGCGAAGGCCCACCGCGCGCTGGAGGCCGGAGGTGTCCGGGGCAAGCACGTCGTGCGCCTGCAGTGAGCTTGCCGTCGAGGGCGCCCCGATCCTAGCTCTCAACGCGACACGGCATTCCCGATGGTAACTCTAGGTCACGCTCGCGTTACCTAATGAAGTGTAACGTTCACCGCGTAGGAGTTGGGACGTACCACTTCCCGTGGCGGGATAGTGCACGCTCCTTCCCGTCCCGTATCCGTCGGGGCGGTTCCTCCCACGATCTCCAGGAGACCGTGCATGCCGGGCACCACAGCATCCCCCGAACCGTCCCGATCCCCCGTCTCAGGACCCGCTACGACCCGCCGACAGGCACTCGTCGGCGGTGCGGTCACATTGGGCGCGGCCGCTCTGGGTAGCACTCTGGTCACGCCCTCCGCCCTCGCGGCCACCCCTACCCCCCGAGGACCCGTGATCTCCGAACCCTTCTCCCTGGGTGTCGCCTCCGGTGACCCCCTCCACGACGGTGTCGTGCTCTGGACCCGCCTCGCACCCGACCCCCTCGCCGAGAACGGCCTGGGAGGTATGCCCGACCGCACGGTGGAGGTGGAGTGGCAGGTCTCTCCGGACGAGAACTTCGCGACCCTGGCCGCCTCCGGCATGGTCAGCACCGGCCCCGACCACGCCCACTCGGTACACGTGGAAGTAGAGGGCCTGCGCCCTCGGGCCGACTACTTCTACCGCTTCCGCGCCGCGGGCGAGATCAGCCCGGTGGGCCGGACCAGGACCGCGCCCCTGCCCGGCAGCCGCCTGGACCGGTTCACCTTCGCCTTCGCCAGCTGCCAGAGCTACACCCACGGGTATTACACCGCCCAGGCCCACCTGGCGGAGGAGGACCTGGACCTGGTGGCCTTCCTCGGCGACTACATCTACGAGACCCCAGACCAGGGCGACATCGGCCGCGGACACTTCCCTGAGACCGATGCCCGCTCCCTGACCGAGTACCGGCTCCGGCACGCTCAGTACAAGACCGACCACAACCTCCAAGCGGCGCACGCGGCCTTCCCGTGGGCGGTGGTCTTCGACGACCACGAGTTGGAGAACAACTGGGCCGACGACACCTCCTACGAGGAGGACATACCCCCGGAGAAATTCCTGATCCGCCGCGAGCACGCACTCAAGGCCTACTACGAGCACATGCCCCTGCGCGCCGCACAACGCCCCGCCGGACCCGACCTGCACCTGTACCGCAGGCTGGCCTTCGGGAACCTGGTCGACCTGCACTTGCTGGACACGCGCCAGTACCGGGACGAGCAGGTGGAGGACTACGAGCGCGACGACCCCGACCGCACCCTGCTCGGCGCGGACCAGCGCCGGTGGCTGTCCCGGGGGCTGGCTGGGTCCTCCGCGACCTGGAACATCCTGGCCCAGCAGGTCTTCTTCTCCCAGCGCGACTTCGCCGAGGGCCCGGACACCCACTTCAGCGACGACGCCTGGGACAACTACATGGTGGAGCGGAACAGCGTCCGCGACGAGCTCGCCGGGATGGCCAACCCGGTCGTGATCACCGGGGACGTGCACGCCAACTACGTGGTGGACGTCAAGGCCGACTTCGACGACCCGGACTCGGCGACGGTCGCCACCGAGCTGGTGGGCACGTCCTTCACCAGCGGCCGGGACGGATCGGAGCAGGACCCCACCGACGCGGTCCAGCTCTCGGAGAACCCGCACATCAGGTTCATCAACCGCCACCGCGGCTACGTGCGCAACACGGTCACCCCGACCGAGTGGACCGCCGACTACCGGGTGGTCGACTACGTGAGCGAGCCGGGTGCCCCCATCCGCGACCGGGCCAGTTTCGTCATCGACGCCGGCACACCGGGGGTCCGTCCCGACGCGTGACGGGTGTCTGGCACACGAGACGGTGCGCGTCAGGCGACCTCTCAGAAGCGGAAGCGCGAGACCCGCATGGCTGAACGGGTGGGCTCCCACCCGTTCATCAGCTGATAAGAGGCGCGGTAGAAGCGTTCGGGGACTTCCTCGTGGCCGGACATCAGGGGGAAGTCCTCAGCCAACGTCAGCCGCGGGTTCCAGTGCTCAGGGCTTCGGGGGTCGGCCATGCCGTGCATCCGTCGGCCGACCATCCGCGCCATCCGGCCCACCCAGGGCCGCACCGTGTCGAAGACCAGTTCTCCTCCTCGGGAGAAGTGGTCGATCAGGCGGTCCAGGAGCAGCCGTGTCTGCTCCCGGGGCAGGTACTCGACCAAGCCCTCGGCGATGACCAGCACGGGAGCGTCGGCGGGGACCTGGTCGAGCCAGGCGGGTTCGGTGACCGACCCGGACAGCAACCGGTAACCGTCGGGCTCGGGCAGCAGGCCGCGGCGGAGTTCGACAACGTTGGGCAGGTCCAGGTCGAACCAGCGCCCGCCGCGCGGCAGACCCAGCCTCAGCGCCCGGGCGTCCAGTCCGCAGGCCAGGTGCAGGACGGTGCCCTCGGGGTTCTCGGCGATCCACCGCCGCGCCCACGTGTCGATGCACCGGGCCCGCAGCAGCACCATGTACCGGTCGCTGGACACTCCCCGGAGCACGCGCTGATCGAAGTCGAGGCGGTCGAACACGTCCACGGCCCAGATGTCGCCCAGCACCGGATGTGCGTTTCGGAAGTCGAGCACCTTGCTGTACACGGTCCACAGCAGGGTCTCCTCGACCTCGTCGAGTTGGACCCTACCTACCTTGGTGGCCATGCTGTGCTCCCTTCCGAGGACTTTTCCGAGGAGGTCCTACCCCGGGAGGGGGAGCCCTGATCGCGCGGGTCAGCTTCGCACCGGCCGGATCCTGCTGAGGTCGAAGTCGACCTCGAACGGCCGTGCTGCCTGGAGGCGGTCCCGCAGCACGGTTGGTCGAGCGGATCTCGCATCGTTAGCGAGTTCGTGGACGTGCACTACCGTGGCGTCCGCGTCCTCCTCGAACGACCAGAAGAGGGGGACACCGGTCGCTAGGTGTGCCCGCGCCCGTTCCGCGGACCGGGACGACTCGCCAGCAGGGGCCACTTCGATCACCAACGCGACCGCGGCCGGAGGGAACCAGGAACACCACTCGGCATCGGCGGCCTGGACCTGGACACTCAGGATGTCGCTGTGCGGGTCGGCGTACCCCAGTTTGATCATGCCCCCCGGACGCCCCTCCTCCTCGGCCTCTACCGGAGACGCTTCGCCGCGGTAACGGTCGAGTGCCGAACGCACAAGCGCCTGGACGTCCCCCGCGAAGAGGGAGAAGACCAGGCTTGCGTCAATCAGCTCGGTGTGGGCGGAAGCTCACCGCAACGGTCCAGCTCATCGGCGGTGTAGCCGCCAGGTGAGCGCATCGGCACCCGGTACCAGGGTTCGGAGGGCTCTTCACCCGCAGGCTGAGAGGACATGTCCGGCCCCCTCCCCTACTTCTCGGGGCTGAGCCACAGGGCTTCGGCGGCGACCAGGCCCAGGGCCTGTTCGCGTACCTCGTCGTCCTTCTCCGGGTGCACTGAGATCTGGATCGATCCGGCGAAGGGCAGGCGCTCGACGACCTCCACGCTCATGCCGATGCCGATGTCGATGTCGGCGAGGTAGCGCAGGAGCTCGGGGTCGGTGTCGTTGACCCGGACGATCACCCCGGAGGTCCCGGCCTCGGCGTCGGAGAGCAGCACGGACTCCCGCTCGACGATGGTGCCCTCCTTGGTGGGGATGGGGTCTCCGTGCGGGTCCACCACCGGGTCGCCCAGGTGGGTGGCTATGCGGTCGACGAACTTGTCCGAAACCACGTGCTCGAGGATTTCGGCCTCGTCGTGGACCTCGTCCCAGGAGTAACCCAGCTCAGCCACCAGGTAGGTCTCCAGGAGCCGGTGGCGGCGCAGAACCGCCAGGGCGGCCTTGGTCCCGGTGTCGGTCAGGCTGACGTTTCCGTAGCGCTGGTGCTCAACGAAACCGAGTTCGTTGAGTTTGCGGAGCATCCCGGACACGGATGAGTTGGACACGGCTAGCCGCTCGGCCATCCCGGAGATGGTCACCGGTCCGGTGCCTCGCTCCTGGAGGTCGTAGATGACCTTCACGTAGTCCTCGGCCGAAGTGGACGGCCGTGCCGGTGTGTTCCCCATGCCCGTAACCGTATCGCGGACCGGCGGGGGCCCACGATCACCGCCGCCGCGCCTGTGGACAACGCGCGCGGCCGAGGGCGCGGGTGCTACTTGGCCGCCTTAGGCGGCGCAGGGCGGGTTCTGGTGTGCCTGGGTGGGGCGGCCGCGCGAGATGATCCGGGTGCCGGCGACACCGACCTCGCGGACCTGCGTCGACCCGCAGGCACACCGCGACCACACGGTGAGGCCGTTTCCGGTCCGGTGCTGGGAGAGCACCGAGAAGGGCTGGCCGTCGGGCCAACCGCAGTGCGGGCAGACGCTGGTCATCGGGCACCTCGTGTTTGTTGTCGTCTTCTCCGATCCAGCATCACGCCCCCGAACCCTCGCGGTCCAGGTTGAGTTTCTGGATAGTACTCTGAAGAATTGCCTACATGATCGATCTTCGCCGGCTCCGCATCCTGCGGGCCGTGGCCCACCACGGAACGGTGACCGCGGCAGCCGAAGCGCTGCACTTCACCCCCTCGGCCGCCTCCCAGCAGATCCGCCAGCTCGCCAGAGAGCTGGACGTGACTCTGCTGGAACCCCAGGGGCGCGGCGTGCGGCTGACTCCGGCCGCGCGAAGCCTGTTGGAGCACGCTGACGCGATCCAGGCCCGATGGGAGCAGGCGGAGGTCGAGATGCGCGGGCTGGGGACGGAACCGTCCGGACCGCTGCGCGTCGCCAGCTTCCCCGTCGCGCTGTCCCGGTTGCTGGCCCCCATGGCCGCCGCACTGTACACAGACTACCCACGCCTAGACGTCAGGGTCCTGGAATCGGAGCCCGGAGAGAGCCTGGACCTGCTTTTTCGGGGTGATATCGACCTCACCGTCCTCGAGTCCGCCCCCAGCACCCCGTCGCTGAGCGACACCCGCTTCGAACAGAATCCCCTGCTCGAGGACCCACTCGACCTGCTGGTCCCAGACGGGCACCGGCTGGCGGACCGGGCGAGCGTGCCCCTCGTGGAAACATCGCGGGAGTCGTGGATCCTGCCTCCGCCGGGAACGACCTGTCGCGCCCACGCCATGACCGCGTGCGGGGCGGTGGGCTTCACCCCGCAGGGCGAGCACCAGGCGCTGGCCTGGGGTTCGGTGGCATCCCTCGTCGCCCATGGCCTGGGGGTGGCGCTCGTGCCGCGTCTTGCGGATCTGTCCCCGGACTTGGCGGTCACTCGGGTGCGGTTGGAGGGAACCCCCTCCCCCTCGCGCACACTGCTCACGTTCACCCGGGCTGGCTCGCGCAGACACCCCGCGATCGCCGCCGCCGTAGCCGAACTGGAGCGCATCGCCCCCGGCGCCGTTGCCTGACGTTCCCTTGTCACCCCAGGCTTTTGCTAATCGCGCGGGCACCAACGGGCGAGGGCCTCCCCCAGAGGCCCGGACTCATGCCCGTCCTCGGCGCGGACCCAGATCGCGTGCCCGTCGGGGCGTACCAGAACAGCCGAGGCCGCACCGGACCCTTTCCATTCGGCCACGGTGACGTCTTCGGCGGAGCTCTTGGTCCCGGTGGATGCGCCAAGGAGCACCGGTCTTCCCTCGGCCAGCAGTCGGGACAGCGACGTGTCTCTCCCAGAGGTACGGGCGTACACATCGGGGACCATCCGCCCCACCCAGGGGTGCGCCTCCGGGGACCGGGCGTGTGTCTCGTACCGGGTGTCCAGGCCGGTGGCGGCCTCAGCGAGGACACGGCCCGCGTCGGGGTGGGAGAAGACCCGGGTGAGCAATTCTGCCACCGGTTCCAGCTCCGGTCCGGCCTGCCCCAGGAGCGCTTGGGCGCGGGTGCTGGCCAGGACCGCGACCCCCGCGGGGTGGCGTTCGGCGTGGTAGCTGTCGAGGAGGCCCTCCGGGGCGGTCCCCGCCACCTCGGCGGCCAGCTTCCAGCCGAGGTTGACCGCGTCGTCCAGGGCCACGTTCACCCCGGTGGCCCCGGAGGGCGGGTGGATGTGGGCGGCGTCACCGGCCAGCAGAACCCGCCCCTGCCGGTAGGTCGCGGCCTGGCGCGCGGCGTCGCCGAACCTGGTCAGCCACAGGGCCCGTTCGATATCCAGGGAGCGGCCGAGCACACCCTCCACCACCTCGCGGAACCGCTCCAGGGTGACCGTCTCCCGGATGTTGGCCGGCGGCGCGGGGTCCTCGACGGCCAGGCGCACGTGGTCGGGGCGCGGTACGGCGAAGAGCTGGCCGCCGGGGCCTTCGGTGACGCCGAAGCCGATCTCTTCCTTCTCGCCGAGGACGAGGTCGCCCATGAGGGTGTAGGTACTGGCCCCGGTTCCGGGGAAGTCGATCCCGGAGCGTCTGCGTACGGTGCTGCGGCTGCCGTCGCATCCCGCCAGGTAGGCGGCGCGCAGGGTGTGCGGACCGTCGGGGGTGTCGAGGGCGGCGGTGACCGTGTCCGGTCCCTGGCTGAGATCGCTGAGCGAGTGACCGCGCAGGATCGTGGCGCCGGAGGCGAGGAGGTGTTGTTCCAGGAGTTCCTCGACCCGGTTCTGTGCGATGCCCAGGGTGAAGGGGTGGTCGGTGGCGGCCCCGGTCAGATCGGCCGTGACCGGCAGGCTCACGAAGGGCGCGTGCGGTGTGCGCCACCCCTCCGCCAGGAACGGTTCGGCAAGGCCCCGGCGGGCGAGGAGGTCCAGGCTTCGGGAATTGAGAGTGAAGCCGCGGCTGAAACCCGAGCGCTCCGGCTGGGCTTCCACCACGGTCACGTTCGCGCCGCGGGAGTGGAGTTCGATGGCGAGCATGAGCCCGGCGGGCCCGGCCCCCGCGACGAGGACGTCGGTGTCGGTCTGTGTGCTCATTCGGCCGCCTCGGTGGCCGGGGCGGCGGGCCAGGACAGGCTCCCGGTGCGAATCTCGTCGAGGGTACGGGTGACCCAGGCGAGTTCGGCCTCGCTCATGTGCACGGCGTACTCGACCTCGATGAGGAACAGCCGGGGGAGTTCGTGGTCGGCGGTGACCTCCTCGAGGTCGGTGCGCGCCGACTCGATCTGCTCGCGCAGCAGTTCGGCCCGCTGGGTCAACGCGTGCTGGGCACGGTCGGGGCCGAGGGCGCCGAGGTAGGCGACGGCGGACAGGAAGACGGGGTATTCCGGTGACGGGGTACGGATGATCGAGTCGAGCCAGGCAAGGAATTCCCGCTCCCCCGGCTCCGTGTGCGCGTAGACGGTGCGCTGGGGGCGGTTGCCTTCGCGGACGGTGGCGTGGGGCTGGATCCAGCCGTCGCGGACGAGGGCTTCCACGGTGCTGTAGAGGGTGCCGGTGCTGAGCTTGAACGTGGTGTCCATGTGGCGCTCACGCAGCGTGGAGGTCATCTCGTAGGGGTGCATGGGCCGTTCCTGGAGCAGTCCCATGACGGCCAGGGCCAGCGGGTTGGCGTTCTTGCGTCTGGGTGCCACCGGCATCCTTCTCTAGTCGAAATAGAATAGTCGAACTCGACTATACACCCAAGCAGGGCTGAGCCCGGGTCGGACAGGAGTGGTCCGTCCGAGGCACGGTCCCGGCTCCCAGCGGCCTTGAACTCAGTTGACGGGGTTCTGGGGTGAGCCCTGTGGGAGCGCCGAAGGTGTGCCCTGGTGGTAGAACATCCGCCACCGGCCGTCTGCGCCGCGCCGCCACAGCGAGCTGCGCAGGGCATGGCGCCCACCCACCGAGGTGGCGTACGTCAGGTGCACGATTCCGGGCGCGAGCCGGGTGCCGCGCAGGTCCAGGACCCGGATCGCTTCGCCGGAGGTCATCGCGGGCAGGTCGGCGAGCATCCGCTCCCGGTCCCACCGGCGCCCCGACTTGCCCACCTCGACGAACTCGGGGTCCAGGAGCTCCCCGGCCAGCTGCCGCGAGGTACGCACCGATGGCGAGTGCAACCGCAGCTCCGCCGCGATCGCCTGCTCGACCTCGTCGCACCCGCCGTGCCCGTTGTCCATGGGTCCTCCACTCGGTTGTCGCGGATCCTACGGCTTATCCACCGGCCCGGGCACCGTGTTTCCCACACGCCCGAAAAACCCGGTGGAGAAAGCGGACGGGTCCGACCCATGCTTGGGTGCATGCCAGCATTCCGTTGCCGTGACTGCCGGACCGCTCTGACCAACGCCATGCGCGAGGTACCGCTGCCCGACATCGACGATGCCGCCAGCCCCTTCGACTTGGGGAGGGCGGACTGCCCGCCCCGGATGACCCCCGGAACCTTCGCGTTCCCCGGGCGCGGCCAACGCGAAGGTTCCGGGAACCCAGTCCTCGCCCGTGCCGATGTGCCCGGCACCCGGTACACCGCTGACCGGCGCAGGATGAGCGGTTGCTGCGGCCCTGCCGGGATCGACGGGCTGAACCTGCTGTGCGCTGGCTGCGGCGCTGAGGTCGGGACGGAGAGCTCTGACTGCTGGACCGTCCACCAGGTCGTCCTGGACTCAGCGGCGGTGGAACCCGTCGAAGCCTGATCCTGACCGCGCCCTCGCAGCAGACCGCGCTGATCACAGGAAGCGGCGGCGGGGAAACGGATTCATCCGTGTTCGTGCCGTTTATGCGCCTCGGCGCCGTCGATTAGTTGCGTGAACTTCCGAAAATCCGCCCCACAAGGGCTCTAGCGCCTCAACACTGGGAGGTGGTGGTCGGGAAGGGAATGCATTGAAGGACGTTCGGGCTCGGTACGTGTTGGCTTTCGACTCCTCCTGTGGCAGGTGCGCGGATATCTCCGCCACGGTGGAGGCGGTCTCGAGCGGCAGGTTGGAGACACTGCCCCTCACCCATCCGGACGTGCGGGAATGGCGGCTGCGGCAGTGGGGGCCCAACGCCCCATGGGTGCCCATACTGGTACGCCATCACGGAACCCGGGTCCGCTGCTGGAGCGGGGTATCGATGATCCACCCCTTCGTCCGCGGGCTGGGCGCACTCGCCACACTGCGGGTCCTGGACGCCCTCGGCGAGCTGAGCCGCCAGCGCCGACGCACACCTTGGGAACGGGCCCGCATCCCCGCCCCGGATACTCCCCGGAGGCCCCGCCTGCCGGGACTGATCGCCGGAAGCATGGTGGCCGTGTCCCTGGCCCTCGCCGGGCGTACACCCGCGCTGGCCCGCTCCGACCACGCCCTGGCCCGCGAGTGGGTGGAGGCCAACCGCGCCAGGCTCCCCCGGGACTACGACGAGTTCGCCGCCCACCCGCTGGTCCGGCGCCGTCTCGTCTTCTCTGAGCTCTCCCCCGATGCGCGCCGCGACCTGTGGCTGGAGCACCTGCGCCGCTACGAGCGGGCACATCCCCGGCTCACGGCGGCCCAGCGCGAGGTGGTCGACCTGGCGCGGGGGATGCTCTCCGACCGGCTGGTGTTCCGTGACGGCTTGGACCCGACCCGGGAACGGGAACTGCGCGGACTGGCCGTCTCCGCCTTCGGTACGGAGGAGGCCCACGCCCTGCTGGCCACGCTGGGCCCCGACGAACCGGATCCGCACGAGACCAACCCGGCGAAGAGGGGGCGCTGCGGAGCCTGGGAGCCGTGCCTGTCCAAGGGCTGCCGGGAGGTCCCCTTCACCTGCGGAACCGCGTGGGTCTACACCCGGGACGGCCTACGGGAGCGGGCCGAACCCTGAGGTCCGGCCCGTGCTGTGGACCTGGTCGGCCCGATGGTCAGCCCAGCTGCTTGAGCAGCTCCTGGGCCAGCGGGGCGGAGGAGGCCGGGTTCTGGCCGGTGACCAGGTTGCGGTCCACCACGACCTTCGGCGCCCAAGGCTCACCCTCCTGGAAGTCCAGGCCCGCGGCGACCAGACGGTCCTGGAGCAGCCACGCGGCCTTGTCGGCCAGCCCGGCCTGGGCCTCCTCGGTGTTGGTGAACGCCGACACCCGGTAGCCGGAGAACGCGTTGTGCCCGTCGGAGCGCTCGGCGGCCAGGAACGCGGCCGGAGCGTGGCAGACGACCCCGAGCGGCGTGCCCGCGTCCAGGGTCTTGGTGAGCAGGCGCCCGGAGACGGGGTCCACCGCCAGGTCCTCCATGGGGCCGTGCCCGCCGGGGTAGAAGACGGCGGCGTAGTCGGCCGGGTCCACGTCCTCCAGCTTGACGGGTGCGCGGAGCTCGTCGAAGGAGTCCAGGGCGGCCTTGACCCGGTCCGCGTTCTCCTGGCCGCCGTTGGCGTCGGCGGCGAGGCTGCCCTGGTCGACGGGCGGAACGACCCCGCCGGGGGTGGCGACGACGATCTCGTGCCCCGCTTCCTTGAAGGCCTCGTAGGGGGCCACGGCCTCCTCGGCCCAGAAGCCGGTCGGGTGCTTGGTGCCGTCGGCCAGGGTCCAGGAATCGGCGCCGGTCATCACGAAAAGGATCTTGGACATGCTGTGTCACTCCGAAGGTGCGCGGGCTGATGGCCTGGATAGTGTTGCGCGTCGCGGGTCGCCGACCCTCCGGTCACGGAGCGTCAGAACCACGACGTCACCGACGCTAGTTTCCTCGGTAGTGATTTGCCAATGAGGCACCCTATGTCGGCCATCGGGATCCTGATGGGACACCGTTTCGGGGCCCTGACCTCAGTGCGCGTCGGCCATGGCCCCTCGGAAGGTGCGCCGGTAGGTGAGGGGGGACACGCCGATCGCGGCGCGCATGTGCTGGCGCAGCGACGTCCCGGTGGCGAAGCCGACCTGCCCGGCGATGTCGTCCACCGGAAGGTCGGTGGACTCCAGGAGGTGGCGGGCCCGCACCACGCGCTGCTGGGTCAGCCACCTCCCCGGGCTCATCCCGACCTCCTCGTTGAACCGGCGGATGAAGGTGCGCAGGCTCATGTGCGCGTGTTCGGCCAGTGCGGCCAGGGTGAGTGGCTCGGTCAGGTGCTCCAGTGCCCAGGCGCGTGTGGCGGCGGTCCCCTCACGCCCGTCCTCGGGCACCGGCTGCTCGATGTACTGGGCCTGGCCGCCGTGGCGCCAGGGCGGCACCACACACGCCCGGGCCGCCCGGTTGGCGACCTCGCTCCCCTGGTCGGTGCGGACCAGGTGCAGGCACACGTCCATGCCCGAGGCTGCCCCAGCCGAGGTCAGGATGTCGCCGTCGTCGACGAACAGCACGTCGGGGTCGAGGTCGACCCGCGGGAACCAGGACCGGAACTGCTCGGTGAGGGCCCAGTGCGTCGTGGCCGGGCGCCCGTCCAGCCATCCGGCGCTGGCCAGGACGAACGCCCCGGTACAGATCGACACCACGCGCGTTCCCGGCCGCACCGACTCCAGCGCGGCCACGAGATCGGGCGACAGCTCGTGCGTGAGGAGCTCGCAGTCGAAGGGCGGGATCACCACGGTGTCGGCGGTGGCCAGGGCGCGGGGACCGTGCTCGACGGTGATGCTGAAGTCGGCGTTGGTGCGTACCGGACCTTCGTCGATGCCACAGGTCAACACCTCGTACCGGTGCTCGCCCACGGCACCGAAGACCCGGGCGGGCATCCCCAGTTCGAAGGGGTAGACGCCCTCCAGGGCCAGGACCGCGACACGGTGTGGAACAGCCATGGCACGATCCTATCCAAAGATGACAATCATGCCATGGCGCGGCCGGGGGCAGACCCGGCAACCTGGGAGTATGACCAACGACGACAGTGCGACCATGGTCGCCATCCAGCAGGAAAGCCACGGCGGGCCCGACGTTCTCCAGCAGGTCCGCCTGCCCCGACCCGCACCGGGCCCCAGCCAGATCCTGGTCTCGGTCCGCGCCGCCGGGGTCAACCCGACCGACTGGAAGCACCGCGCGGGCGGGCTGTTCCTCAACCGCCTCCCCCTCGTCCTGGGCTGGGACGTATCCGGGGTCGTGGAGTCCGTGGGTTACGGCGTCACGCTCTTCAAACCGGGTGACGAGGTCTTCGGGATGCTGCCCTACCCGCACGGGGTCGGTTCGCACGCCGAGTACGTCACCGGGCCCGCGCGGGCCTTCGCGCACAAGCCCGACGGGATCGACCATGTCCAGGGCGGTGCCCTGCCACTGGTCTCCCTCACCGCTTACCAGGCGCTGGCAGACACCGCCGGTGTGCAGGAGGGGCAGCGGGTGCTCGTCCACGCCGCCGCGGGCGGGGTCGGGCACGTGGCGGTGCAGATCGCCAAGTCCCTGGGCGCGTACGTCATCGGTACCGCCAGCAAGCCCAAGCACGGGTTCCTGCGCGAGCTCGGCGCCGACGAGGTGATCGACTACCGCGAGGTCGACTTCACCGAGGCGGTCAAGGACGTCGACGTGGTCCTGGATCCCATTTCCGGGGACACCCGGGCCCGCTCCCTGGACGTGCTGCGCCCGGGCGGGACCCTGGTGTCGATCCTGCCCGGACAGGACCCGGACGAGGCTGCCAAGGCCGCGCGTGCGGGGGTCCGGGTGGAGACGCTGCTGGTGGAGGCCGACCACCAGGGCATGAACGCGATCGCCGAGTTGGTGGACCGGGGTGCATTGCGCGCCAGCGTGGAGGCGACCTTTCCCCTCGCCGAAGCGGCCAAGGCGCACGCCCTGGGCGAGCGGGACCGCACCACCGGCAAGATCGTCCTGACCGTGCCGTCCTGACCCAGGGGTGCCGGGGCCAGTGGCTATCGGTGGTCAGGGCCTGGCCCGGGAACGCCCCCGGTCGATCCGGGGGCAGTCCCGGGCCGGGTCACGCCCGCTGGCGGAGGTAGGCCTCCAGCTCCGCGGCCCCGGCCAGCATCGCCCGGCCGCGGGCGGAGAGCCGACCGTGCCAGTCGGACAGCGTGGCCTCCAGCGGCTCCAGCCCGCCCGCGGTCCGCACCTGGTCGATCAGCGGGGCGATCTGTGCCAGCAGGTAGCCGCCGCGCCGGAGCTGGTGGGCCAGCCGGGCGTCCCGTACGGCGGCCTCGTCGTAGACGCGGTAGCCGGTGTGCGGGTCGCGGTGCGGGCGCACCAACCCGGCGCCCTCCCATTTGCGCAGTGTCGCGGGCCGGATCCCGAGCTGCCGGGCCAGCGGCCCGATGAAGGTGTCGCCGTTGGTGCGCTCCGGGGCGGGTCTGGCGGCCGTGCCGCTCGCGCGTGCCGCCTTCGGCTCGAGGTCGCCAAGAGCGCTCTCCACGGCTTGGAGGGTCCGCCGGTCGTCGAGGAGCTGGGCGTGGCTCTCGTCGATGAGGCGGAACGCTTCCTCGGCCGCGCCCTGGTTCACGGACCGCATGATCGACGTCGCCGTCTGGTGGCCGTGGCCGGGCACCAGGGCCAGGAACGCGCTCAGGGCCGCAGCGTGCAGCGGGGTGTAGGTGCGGTAGCCGTGGGATGTGCGGGCGGCCTCCGGAAGGATGCCGTCCGCTTCGTAGTTCCTGACCGCCTGGGTGGACAGTCCGTGCCCGCGTGCCAGATCGATCGGCCGGAGCCGCGACCTGTTTTGAAGCTTTTCTGCCATGATCGCGATGATAACGCGCTTAAGTCTCCACCGTTGGTTCAACGATATCGTTGAAGGCATGGATATCGACATCAAGGACACGGCACACGCCGTCGAAGCCGCTGCCGTCAAGGCGCTGCTCCCGGGCCGACCCCGGATCCTCGCCCTGGGCGAGCCCACCCACGGCGAGGACACCCTGCGCGAGGTCCGCAACGACCTCTTCCGGGGGCTCGTGGAGCAGGAGGGCTACCGGACCATCGCGATCGAGAGCGACTGCCTGACGGGGTTGCTCGTGGACGCCTACGTCACCTCCGGCGCGGGCACCCTCGACGAGGCCATGGAGCGCGGGTTCAGCCACGGCTTCGGTGACTCCGAGGCCAACCGCGCACTCGTGCGCTGGATGCGCGCCCACAACGAGGACCGACCCGCCTCCGAGCAGGTCCGCTTCGCCGGGTTCGACGGCCCACTGGAGATCACCGGGGCCGCGAGCCCCCGGCAGGCCCTGGCCGCACTCCACGACTTCCTCGCGGAGCACGTGGACGCGGACCTGCTCCCCTGCACCGCGCAGACACTCGACCAGCTGCTCGGCGCGGACCAGCTCTGGACCCACCCTGACGCGATGATGGACCCGGCCAAGTCCGTGGGGCAGTCGGCTGCGTCCGGTCAGCTGCGGTTGATCGCCGACGATCTGGCGGCCCTGCTCGAGGAACAGGCGCCGCACCTGATCACGGCCGCCTCGAGGGAGGACTGGGAGCGGGCGCGGCTGTACGGGCGCACCGCGGTCGGCCTGCTCCGCTACCACCGCTGCATGGCCGACACCTCGCCCTGGCGCATGAACCGGTTGCTGAGCGTGCGGGACCGGATGATGGCCGACAACCTCCTCTCCCTGGCCGGGCGCGGACCGGTGCTGGCCTTCGCCCATAACGCCCACTTCCAGCGGGAGAAGAGCTCGATGGACATGTGGCAGGGGCCGGTGGAGTGGTGGAGCGCCGGTGCCCTGGTCAGCGCCCGGATCGGCGGGCAGTACGCCTTCGTGTCCACGGCCCTGGGCACGATCCGGCACCGAGGGGTGGACACGCCGCCGCCGGACACCCTCGAAGGGCTCCTGTACGCGCTCCCGGAGGAGCGCTGTGTCGTCGATGCCCGGCGGCTGGCAGGCGCCCTCGGGGACATGCTGCCCGAGCGGCGCGTGTCCCCCTGGTTCGGCTACGCCCCCTTCGACCCGACCCACCTGGCCGCCAGTGACGGGATCGTGTTCGTCAAGGATGCCGTCGAGAGCTGACTCCGCGGGTCACACACCGGCGGGGAAGCCAACCGCGGTCGGTCGGCGCTCCGCCCAAGGGCTGGCCTCCTCCAGCTGGGCGGCCAGCCGCAGCAGTAGCCCCTCGCCCGCCGAAGCGGCGATGAACTGCACGCCCAGCGGCAGGCCGGATTCCGTCCAGTGCAGGGGGACCGACATGGCGGGCGTCCCGGTCAGGTTGGCCGTCATCGTGAACGGGGTTGCGGTGAGGTTGTTCATCACCTCGGTGGTCACCATGTCGGTGGCGGTGACGACCCGCTCGGTACGGGTGCGCACCAGCAGGCGTTGGGCGGCGCGCAGCCACGGTGGTGTGTCCAAGCGGCCGATGGTCACCGGTGGGCCCGCGATGGTCGGGGTGAGCAGCAGGTCGTAGCGGGAGTGGAAGTCGGCGAGTCTGCGGACGTGCTCGTTCCAGCGCTCGTTGCCCCGGACGTAGTCGGCGGCGGTGTGGGCCCGTCCCATGGCGGCGAGCATGAGGGTGTCGGCTTCGAAGGCGTCGCTCGAGCAGCCGGTGTCGGCCTTGATCCCGTCCACCAGGGCGGCCATGGAGCCGTACCAGAGCGTCACGAAGTCCTCGGTCAGCGCCCGGCCGTCGATGGCCGGTTCGGCCTCCACCACCTCGTGGCCCAGGCCTTCCAGCAGTGCGGCGGCCCCGCGCACCGCCCGTACCGCTTCGGGGTGCACCCGGGTGTCCAGCGGGGAGCGGGCGGTGAAGCCGATCCGCAGCCTCCCCGGCTCGCGGCCGACCTCTTCGGTGTAGGGGCGCTCCGGCGGCGCGATCGGGTACGGCGAGGTGGGCTCGGGGCCCGCCATGGCCTGGAGGAGCGCGGCGCTGTCGCGCACGGTGCGGGTGACGACCCCGTTGACCGAGGCGCCGTGCATGGGCTCGCCCCAGTTCGGTCCGAACGGAACCCGGCCGCGTCCGGGTTTGAGGCCGAACAGCCCGCAGCAGGCGGCGGGGATGCGGATGGATCCGCCGCCGTCGTTGGCCCCGGCCGCGGGTGCGATACCGGCCGCCACCGCAGCCGCTGAGCCGCCCGAGGACCCGCCGGGGGTGTGGCCGAGGTTCCACGGGTTGCGGGCCGGGCCGAATTCGACGGACTCGGTGATGGCCTTGGCGCCGAACTCGGGGGTGTTGGTCTTGCCGAAGGGCACCAGTCCCGCCTCCAGCCAGCGGCGCACCACCTCGGCGTGCTGGTCGACCGGGACGTGCCGCAGGGCCCGGTTACCCCCAGATGTGGGAAAGCCCGCGTAGTCCTGGAAGAGGTCCTTGAGCAGGAAGGGAACCCCGCCGAGGGGGCCTTCGGGGGAGGCCGCGGCGAGGCGGCGACCCTCCTCGTACATGGGGAGGATGATGGCGTTGAGGGCGGGGTCCACCTGCGCGGCCCGCTCGATGGCCGCCTCCAGCAGCTCGGCGGAGGTGGTCTCCTTGTTCCGCACCAGCTCGGCCAGCCCGACAGCGTCGTGTCTGAGGTACTCGTCAACTCGCATGCCCGGAACCTAACACCGGACTGGAACGCGTTCTAGCTTCTGTGGGCCTGTTGTTACTGACGGGTTGGAACCCCGGGGCGGGCGAGCCCGCCCCGGCCGCTCTTCTCAGCTCGCACCGGGGAAGGCCCTGCGCACCCAGGCCACGATGTCAGCGGGAGGCGTGTGCTCCTCCGCCCAGAGCGAGGCCTCCAGGACGGTCTGCCCCCAGTCGTCGAAGTCCAGAACCGCGGAGTTGTCCCCTTCCGCGTTCCGCACGACGAACTGCCAGCGGTCGTCCTTGCTGACCTCCACGCTGAAGCCAGCCCCGGTCAGCCCTTCGCGGATCCGCTCCATGCGGCGCTCCACCTGGAGTTCGGTGAGCATGCCGTCCATGTCGGGGTCGAGCTCGCCCCTGTGGACGACCTCGTTGGGCCTAGGCCTGTCGTGGTAAACAGTGGTTGAACCGGGGTCGTTTGACTTGTTCATGCGCACCTCCGGGGAAGGCGGTCCGGGTGAGGAGAGCGACCAACTCATCGAGCTCGCCCGGGCCGTTTCGACTGCGGCATGAGCCTCCCCCCGAGAATCCGGCAGTGACTCACACCTCACTTAGGGCTAGAGTGGCATGTGATCCAATCGAAAGCAATATTACGCATCAGCAAGAAAGCCATAGGTCTTGATTGTGAACCTATGGGTGTTATAGGGGGTTGGTGTGGCAAAGAAGTCGGGCGCGAAGGTCACCCTGCGACGCCAGTGGCTGGGGAGGCGCCTGCGAGAATTCCGCGAAGCCAGCAGGCTCACGCTGGACGCACCCGCTGAGTTCCTCCAGCGCACTACAGCGACCGTGAGCCGCGTCGAGTCGGGCATCTACCCCATCCGTCGCCCTGACGTGATGGCCCTGTTGGACCTCTACAACGTGACTGACGCTCAAGCCCGCGAAGGCATGCTCCGCATGAGCGACGATGCCTGGAAAAGTGGCTGGTGGGACGGTTTCGCGAAAGAGTTCGATCAATGGTTCGTGGACTTCGTCTGGCTGGAAGAGCAAGCCACCGAACACCGGCTCTACGACAACGCCCTTCTCCCCGGCCTCCTGCAAACCGAAAACTACGCTCGAGCGGTCAACGAAGCAGTGAGTGGGCAGTCGAACCACGATCAGATCGAGCACCTCGTCATGCTGCGAATGAAGCGTCAGGAGCTTCTGGAACGCGACGAGCCGCCGGTCATCCGCTCGATCGTTGACGAGGCCGTACTCAGGCGCATCGTGGGCGGAGTTTCAGGTATGAAGGAGCAACTGCTTCACCTGGTCGAGTGCTCAGAACGACCCAACGTCCACCTCAGGGTGCTCACTTTCGACGGCGCTGCTCGCACCTGCCCTACCAGAGACATCAAGCTCTACGTCATTCATGATCCTTATCCTGATGTGGCCTATGTGGAGACACCTCAAGGCAGTGTCTACGTAGAGGAACCGGACACTGACGAGACAGCCGAACGCTATGATCAACTATGGGATTCTGCCCTAGACGGGGCGGATTCGGCCGCATTCGTAGCGGCGCTGAGCAAGGAGTTGTAATGAATACCGCCAAGTCGGCCCGGACCACATTCCCCCGGGGGCTGCCTGAGGTCGGATGGCACGTCAGCAGCTACAGCGAGAATGGTGGCGGCCAGTGCGTCGAGGCTGGCCAGGTGTTCGATCAGGCCTGCTACGCCGTGCGCGACTCCCGCAACCGCGACCACACCGCCCTCGCCTTCCCCTCCCACGACTGGACCGCGCTCCTCCAGGCCGTCACGGCGCGCTGAAGGGGTTTCACCGTCCTCGGGCTGGAACCGCCGCCTTGAGCAGCATCTCCTCGTGTTCGTCCTCGGGGTCGGAGTCCAGCACGATCGCTCCCCCAGCGCCCACGGTGACCTCTCCCCCGGCATGAACAGCCGTGCGGATGACGATGCTCAGGTCCGCCTCGCCGGTGTGCGACACGTACCCCAGCGCGCCCGAGTACACCCCCCGCGCGGAGGACTCCAGACGGTCGATGATCTCCATGGTGCGCAGCTTGGGCGCCCCGGTCATCGAACCCCCCGGAAAGCAGGCGCGCACGGCTTCCATGGTGGACACCTCGGGGCGCAGCCGCCCCCTGATGGTCGAGACCAGCTGGTGCACGGTGGCGTAGGAAACGGTGTACATGAAGGCGGGCACGTCGACGCTGTCGACCTGGCACACCCTCCCCAGGTCGTTGCGGAGCAGGTCCACGATCATCAGGTTCTCGGCGCGGGTCTTGGCGCCGGTGCGCAGTTCCGCGGCCGCACGGGTGTCGGTGGCCGGGTCGGGGTGGCGGGGTGCGGTGCCCTTGATGGGGCGGCTCTCCGCCACGCGCTCGGAGTCCACGCGCAGGAACCGTTCGGGCGAGGCGCTCAGCACGGTCACTCCGCCCACCCGCAGCAGCGCCGCGTAGGGGGCGGGGCTGGCCGCCCGTAGGCGGCGGTAGAAGTCCAGGGGGTCTCCCCCGCCGAGGTCGGGCAGCCGCACCCGGTTGGTCAGGCAGATCTCGTAGCTCTCGCCCTCGGTGAGGTGGCCCAGGCACGCCTTGACGTCGTCCACGTACCCCTCCCGTGGGCGTTCCAGTAGGCCGGGGAGGTCGACGGGGGGCGCGGAGGGAGCGGGTTCGGGCAGCGAGGGCAGGTCCACCAGCGCGGAGTGGGTGGCCTCGACCCAGGCCTGTGCGTCGGGGGCACCGTCTACACAGACCACGTAGGTGCGGTCCTCGTGGTGGTCGACGGCGATAAAGCGGTCGGCGCGCATCCACGCGGCGTCTGGGGTGGCGGCGGTGTGCGCGCGGGCGGCCCCGCAGTCGGCCTTGAGCTCGTAGCCGAGGTAGCCCACGTATCCGCCGGTGAAGCCGAAGGGCAGGCCGGTGTCGCGGAGCGGGTGGCCGGTACGCCGTTCCAGTGCCTCGAACACGTTCCCGGGTTCGACGCGCGTGCCGGTGGCGGAGCGCACGCGCACGCCCTCGTCCCCGACGTCGTAGGTGAGCACCTCGGCCTCGGGGCCGGATGCCTCGCCCAGGAAGGAGAAGCGGGCGGGGCCCTCGGGGCGGGAGCTGTCCAGCCAGAAGGCGTGGTCCGCATCGGCGTACAGGTGAGCGAAGGCGCGTTCGGTGTCCACCGCGAACGGCAGCTCCGCGGTGTGGATGCCGGGTGCGGGCGCGTCCGGGGCTGCGGGGGCCGTGGACGCCTCCGCGGGGGCGCTGCGGGGCGACGCGGTGGGCGCCGCCGGGCCGGTGCGCGGCAGGTGGTCCCGTGCCAGGTCGAGGAAGTTGGCGACCAGGTCGGCGCCGTGCTCGCTGGCGATCGACTCGGGGTGGAACTGCACGCCCCAGCGCGGGAGCTCGCGGTGTTCCAGACCCATGACCACGCCGTCCTCGGCCCAGGCGGTGGCGACCAGGGGTTCCGGGAGGGGTTCGGGGACGGCCAGCGAGTGGTAGCGCACCGCGGTGAAGTCCTGCGGCAGTCCCGCGAAGAGCCCCCTGTCGCTGTGCCGCACCCGGGTCAGGTGGCCGTGCCGGGGTTCGGGCGCCGAAGACACGACGGCCCCGGCCAGGTGGGCGATCGCCTGATGTCCCAGGCACACCCCCAGCACCGGAATGCGGGTGTGCTCCAGCAGCTCGGGGATTCGCCCCAGGTCGCGGCGGGTCTGCGGGCGGCCCGGCCCCGGGGAGAGGACCACGGCGTCGACCGTGGCGGCGTCGAAGTCCGCCCAGCGCACGTCGTCGTTGGTGAGTACCCGGGGCTCCTCGCCGAGCACGCGGGCGAGGAGCTGGAACACATTGAAAGTGTAGGAGTCGTGGTTGTCCACGAGCAGAACGCGCATCCCGCCCTTTCTGGGTGCGGTGGCTTCCGGGTCGCGATATCCCAGGTTACGGCGTTTTGGGTGGACTCGGGTGCGGAGGTTCCCTCCTGGGCAGCGGCACAACCCTGGCGGTGCGGCCCCGGGGCGGGTAAACAGGGAGGACAAGGGGTAGAGCGCACCTCGCGCAGTCGAAGGAGTGGGCCGTGAACGTCTTCGTCGCCGCGATCTCCATCGTGGTCGTCATGGGGTTGGCCTTCTTCTTCGTGCTCACCGTCACCGAGGTCGGACAGGCCGTCAAGCAGCGCTACACCAAGCGGGCCGCTGAGCCGCCCCCGCGCCCCGAGCGACCGTCACTGGACGCGGCCGCGCAGGAGTTGCGGATGCGCTACGCCCGGGGCGAGATCAGCCGCGAGGAGTACCTCCAGCGCAAGATCGACCTCGAGGAGTACTGAACCGCACTCGAGCCGCCGCGTCCCCTATTCGGTTTCCGCGCCCCGAAAGACGGTTGACACCTGGGGCGGGGTGGGTACAGTACTCCTCGTCCTGTTGTCTACGAACGAGGTGGACGTTGCGCATCTGAGGTTCGCGATCATCACGCGGTACGGCGCCGGTATCCGGCTTTCCCGTCGCGTGCATGGAGCCTCGGTGTAGGAGCCGTCCCATCGTCCAGGACTCTCTCACCACCCCTGTCGGCTGACCGCCGCGTGGTGCTCGCATACGAAGCCCTTTCCACACCGCTTCCGTCTGCGAGAACTCCCATGTCAAGAACCAGCACCACCGCGAGTGCCGCCGTCGCGTGCTCCGACCTGTCCTTCCAGTGGACCGACGGCACCGTCGTCTTCGACGGCCTGTCCCTCACCTTGGGCAGGGGCCGCACCGGCCTGGTCGGCACCAACGGCGCTGGAAAGTCCACCCTGCTCCGGCTGCTGGCCGGCCAGCTGGCCCCGGCCCGCGGTTCGGTGACCGTCGGCGGCAGCCTCGCCTACCTGCCGCAGAACGTCACGCTCGACACCGGTATGCGGGTCGACCACGCCCTGGGTATCGCCGCGAAACGTGCCGCACTGCACGCCATCGAGGGCGGGGACGCCTCGGAACGACACTTCGAGACCGTCGGTGACGACTGGGACATCGAGGAGCGCACCCTGGCGACCCTGGGCTCACTCGGCCTGGACGGCATCGAGCTGGACCGCACCGTCGACCAGCTCTCCGGCGGCGAGACCGTCCTACTGCGCCTGGCCGCGGTCCTGCTGGAGCGCCCCGACGTGCTCCTGCTGGACGAGCCGACCAACAACCTCGACCTGTACGCCCGCCGCCGCCTGTACGAGACCGTGGAGACCTGGCGTTCCGGCTCCCTGATCGTGGTCAGCCACGACCTGGAACTCCTGGAGCGCGTGGACCGCATCGCCGAACTGCGCACCGGCGCCGTGACGATCTTCGGGGGCGGCTGGTCCGACTACCAGGACGCCTTGGCGGTCCAGCAGGAGGCGGCCGAACGCACCCTGCGCGCCGCCGACGCAGACCTGCGCCGACAGAAGCGCGAACTGGAGGAGACCCAGCTCAAACTGGCCAAACGGCAGCGTCAGAGCAGGAGGCTGGACGCACAGGGCGGGATACCGAAGATCGTCGCCAACGAGCTGAAGAAGTCCGCCCAGCAGTCCGCGGGCAAGCTCCGCGGCATCCACGAGGACCGGCTCGACGAGGCGCGCGAGCGCAGGGAGGAGGCGGCCGACGCGGTCCGCCAGGATGCTGAGATCAAGGTGGACTTGCCGCACACCGCGGTCCCCAACGGTCGCGCGGTTCTGGCGCTCAGCGGGCTGCGGCCTCGGTTCGGGCGGCTGGCCGAGGGGGAGCTGCTGGTGAGCGGCCCCGAGCGGATCGCCCTGGTCGGGCGCAACGGGGCGGGCAAGACCAGCCTGCTGCGCACGATCACCGGGGAGAGCGCCCCGGTGTCGGGTGAGGCCAAGGTGTCGGTACCCCTGCGGTTCCTTCCGCAGCGGTTGGACGTCCTGGACGAGGAGCTGAGCGTCTTCGAGAACGTGTCCCGACTGGCCCCGGGCGTCACCGACCAGCACATCCGGGCCCAGCTCGCGCGGTTCTTGTTCAAGGGGGCGCGGGCCGAGCAGGTCGCGGGGACACTGTCCGGAGGTGAGCGCTTCCGGGCGTCGTTGGCGGCGACGATGCTCGCCGCACCGGCCCCGCAGCTGCTGATGCTGGACGAGCCGACCAACAACCTGGACCTGTCCAGCGTGCGGCAGCTGACCGGAGCGTTGGCGGCCTACGAGGGTGCGCTCCTGGTGGCCAGCCACGACCTACCCTTCCTGGAGGCGGTCGGCATCAACCGCTGGCTCCTCCTCGACGGGGAACTGCGGGAAACCACCGCCGAGGAGGTGCGCGACCTGTTCGGGGCCGACTCCCCTGCCTGACCTGACCGACCACCCGGGGTCACCGCGGTGGCCCCGGGCCCGGAATCAGGGCATCGGCTCGCCCGGGTAGGTGCCGAACGACCACAGGTTTCCTTCAGGGTCGCGCACCGCGAACTCGCGCGATCCGTAATCGGTGTCTCCCAAGGCCATGATGACGTCGGCCCTGCTGGCGACCACCCTCTCGTACAGGGCGTCCGGGTCCGACGTCACGACGTAGGTACCCGCGGTCCCGGGCGCACGCGACCATTCGCGACCGGGGCGGTGGGAGCCCAGCATGAGGCCGCCGCTGCCCTCGGGCCACAGGAGCTCGGCGTGTGCCACGGTGTCGCCGTCGTCGTGCCGGGCGGCGACGACGAAACCGAAGGTCTCGACGTAGTAGTCGATGAGCTTGGGAGCATCGGTGGCTTGCAGTGTCACCCAGACGGTGGGATTCGTGTTACTCATGCGACCCATTCTGCGCTGGAGATGTGAGCGCCGTCTTGGATGTTTCGGAACTCCCCTGCCAGCCAGGTCCTCGGCGGAGCGCCGACGAAGCGGACGAACTCCCCGCTCAGGTGTGCCTGGTCGGCGTACCCGGCCCCGGCCGCCACGCGAGCCAGGTCGACACGGCCGTGTCGGCGTACGCTCTCGGTCATCAGGGCCCGAGCGTGTT
This sequence comes from Nocardiopsis nanhaiensis, assembly GCF_054778635.1. Lineage (NCBI taxonomy): Bacteria > Bacillati > Actinomycetota > Actinomycetes > Streptosporangiales > Nocardiopsidaceae > Nocardiopsis > Nocardiopsis nanhaiensis. The sequence continues at coordinate 1,130 of NZ_BAAGZJ010000090.1, read as the reverse complement.
CGAAGCGCATGAGCAGAGCGGCGCTCTTCGGTGTCAGGCCGACCTCGCGCCGGAAGAGCGTGCCCAGGTGGCGCGCGCTCACTCCCACCTCACGCGCGAGCTCCCCCACCGGGAAGCGTCCGTGTGTACGTCTCAGCAGGTGCCAGGCGTGCAGTACCTCGTGTCGCGGCGCCGCGTCCTCGTTGTCGCGGTGCTGCTCGATGAGGTAGCGGCAGATCAGGGCGAACGCCTCGTCCCACCCCTTGGCTCCGGTCAGGCGGGCCTGGACCTGGGCCGCACGTCGGCCGAGGAGTGCCGCGCCGTCGTAGTCGCTGACGCTCAGCTCAGAAGCCGGTACGCCGAAAAGGGTGCGGGCGGCGAGCGGGTGCACGGCGAGCTGGACCCCCGCCTGCCCCGGGCGCTGGTGGACGTGGCTCGCCCTCAGGTGCAGGCCGCTGAGGAGTACGGGATTGGGCCGCGCGTAGGCCACCCTGTCCAGAGTTTCGGCGGCCTCGACCCCCTGGTCAAGGCTGAGGATGAAGGTCAGGGAGGCTGACGGGAGCCCGAGGTGCACCGTGTCGGGCACGTCGAGACCCCGGTAGCCGACCATCGTGGCCACCCCCGGTGCGCTGTTCGGGGCCGCCAGAGCGAAATCCCAGGCCGGGCCCAGTTCCCCGCCGTCCACGGTGTCAGGTTACAACCGCCTCCGCGCGAGTCCCATAGACCGGGGAGGGGGTGACCGGTGACGGTCACCCCCTCCCACGTACCCCATGTGCCCCTTCTCCGCCCCCAGAAGCTCCGACTGGGAGCTTGACGGAAGGTGAGACAGGGGCGCTGGCCTGCTTGGGCATGTGCGGCGGGCACGTACCCTGCTGCGCGTCGCCCCAGCGGCACTTGCACTGCGCATCTCTCAGTCGACAGCCAAACCCGGGCGGGCCCCCGCTGTGCGATGCTGCCGAGCTTGCGAGGCAGAGCACAGTAGGGGAACTCCTTCTTCGGCCTTGTGCCAGCACCACTGGACACCCCCGCCCGTCGCCCGCCACCAACCCTCAACGGACGCCTACGGCGCAGCACCCCCGCCCGTCGCCCGCCACCAACCCTCAACGGACGCCTACGGCGCAGCACCTTCTCGACGGGCAGCATCCACCGAA
>NZ_BAAGZJ010000089.1:0-31331 GCF_054778635.1 Nocardiopsis nanhaiensis | reverse complement strand
GTAGCGGAGCGGGTCAAGGTGGAGCGCCGTTGACGCGCGAAGCGCTCGATGGCGACGACCTTGAGGCGCGCAGCGGAGACGGCCACAATCGGGCGGCGGGAAAGGAGGACACCCCAGCCAACAGGGCGACCCCCACCAGAGAGGGAACCCCAGCCCAGAGAGGGAACCCCAGCCCAGAGAGGGAACCCCAGCCCAGAGAGGGAACCCCAGCCCAGAGAGGGAACCCCAGCCACAAGAGGCCCTGCGTGTGTAATCTACGCACAGACCGGCGCCGCCCAGGCGTCGGGATTCCGCGCGGGTACCGGCAACGGGGGCTGGGTACGGTTCGGCTATGGCCAAACCGTACAGTGACGCCCTCATGGCCGACGGTCCACTCCTGTTCGTCTCCGGACAGTCCCCGGAAGCCCCCGACGGCGGTGTCGCGGGCGACGCGGGCGGACAGACCCGGCAGATCTTCCGGAACATGGAGACCATCCTGGCCCGGCACGGGGCCGAACTCCGCCACGTGGTGAAGCTGACCTACTACCTGCGCCATATCGCCGACCTGGACGAGTTCCGCTCGGCCCTCCTGGACTGCCTGCCGGAGGGGCACCGGCCGGCGGCGAGCCTGGTGGAGGTGAGCGGTCTGGTCAACCCGCGCTTCCTGGTGGAGATCGACGCCATCGCCTGCCTGCCCCGGAGCAACGGTTGAGCGCCGCCGAACCCCCGCTCCTGGAACGCTTCGCCGCGCACCTCACCGCAGAGCTGGGCAGGTCGCCGCACACTGTGCGCGGGTACCTCTCCGATCTCAGGTCCCTCCTCGACCATCTCGACGGCCACGGCCTTTCCGAAGCCGACCTGGACGTTCCCCTGGTCCGCGCCTGGCTCTCCCGCGCCCGCGAAGCCGGGGCGAGCCGCTCCACCATCGCCCGCCGGGTGGCGGCGGTCCGAGCCCTCACCCGATACCTGCACCGCGAGGGAGCCCTGGCCGCCGACCCTGGCCCCCGACTGGCCACCCCCAGTCAGCAGCGCGCCCTGCCCACGGTCCTGAACGAGGAACAGGCCCGGGCCGCCCTGGAACGGGCAGAGCCCGAGACCCCGGTGGAGCTGCGCCGTCACGCGGTGGTGGAGCTGCTCTACGCCACCGGTATCCGGGTCGCCGAACTGTGCGCCCTGGACCTGGCCGACCTCGACCGCTCCCGGGACACCGTCCGGGTTCTGGGTAAGGGGGACAAGGAGCGCACTGTCCCGGTGGGTGCCCCGGCCCTGGAGGCCTTGGACGCCTGGATTACCGGGGGACGCCCCGAACTCACCTCCCGGTCCAGCGGGCTGGCGCTCTTCCTGGGGGCGCGTGGTGGCCGTCTGGGGGTGCGCCAGGCCCGGGAGGACGTGCACGCCCACCTGCGTGCGGCCGGTGTGGACGGTGCTCCGCACGGTCTGCGGCACAGCGCGGCCACCCACCTGTTGAACGGGGGAGCGGACCTGCGCAGCGTGCAGGAGTTCCTGGGCCATTCCAGCCCGCGCAGCACCCAGATCTACACGCACGTGTCCGTGGACCGCCTGCGCTCGGCCTACCAGCAGGCCCACCCCCGCGCCTGACCGGCCTTCGGGCCGGGCCTGCTGATCAGGCAAGGCCCGGCCCGCCGCTTCCCGGCACCGGCTCAGTCCGCCAGGTCCGGGTACAGCTCTTCGTAGGAGACGTTGGGGGTCTGGAACGGCTCCGCGTCCGTCGTCTCCGCCGAGCAGTCGGAGCTGAGGATCGGGACGTATCGGCCGGTGACCCGGCCGTCCAGCTCCTCCAGGTATTCGAGTTCCCCGCTTCCGGTCGGACTTTCAGTCACCCGGAACAGGTGCTCCCGGACTTCCGAGGCCAGGGTGTCCTCGTCATCCGGGGAGTCGCCGAGCAGCGTCGCGCGGACCGCGATCGTGGCCGCGTCGTAGTAGATCAGGCTGTAGTCGTCGTGGAAGTCCTCGGACGGGGAGGTGCCCAGCGTTTCCTCCATGGCCGACGTGTAACCGCGGAATCCCACTGGACTGTCCGCGTCCTCGTCCAACCAGGCGGGGTCGAAGGCACTGGCTTGGACGAGGCGGTAGTGCTCCGAGGCCGGGTCGTCGGTGGGGTCGCACTGCTTCGTGGAGTAGGTCTCCTCCAGGCCCGGTAGCAGACCGAGCTCCATGGCGTACACCGTGAGCGGGGGGCTGTCCCCGTCTCCGCACCGGTAGTCGTGCGCTGCGGCCAGGAAGTCCTCGAGGTCGGAGTGCCTTCCGGCGAAGAACACCGCGTTGGTATCCCCGTCGCGGCAGATCTCTGCGGCTAGGTGACCGAAATCGAACTGCTCCCCCTCCTCGCCGGCGTACCCCCTGTAGCTCAGCTCACCCGGGGAGAGGTAGGGGTCGAGATACCGGCTGAACTGTTCGGCCAGATCTCTGGAGAAGGTGTCTCCCTCATTGCTGTCGGTGAGCAGCCGGCCCCTGACCGGCTCCTCGTCCGACTCGGCATTCCGGTCCAGGTGGTCGCGGATCGCCGCCGCGAAGTCCTCGTTATTGGGAGCCGCTCGGATGAGTCCGGGGGAGTTCTCGTGATTGATCGTGGTAGAGGTCGAGGAGCTCGCGATCATGGGAATGCCGATGTCGGACAACTCCCGCGCGGCTTCCTCGGTTTGGGTGGTGGTCGAGGACTGCCCGATGACCAGGGAGAGGGGGATATCGTCGTGGACCATCGATTCGAGGTTGTTGACGACCGCCCCGGTCCCTTGCTGCACGCTTCCCTCGTTGGCCAGGTAGAGCTGGAAGACCGCCCGTCCCCCCGATGCGCGCTCCACGCCGGATTCGGTCTCCGTGAATCCGTTCAGTTGCATCAGCGCTGAGTAGGCTCCCCCGACGGCGCTGGTGATCTGATCATCGCTCAAGTCCGCGTTCTCGATCTTCGAGAACGAGCCCATGATCACTATTCGGAAGGCCTGGGCGTTGCCTTCGGAGGCGGCGATCTCCTCGACCTCGGTGTTCATGCTGTGAATCCGGTCGGTGATACCTCCGATCCCCGATTCGAAAGAATGGGCCCCGTCGTTGACGCCGACGCATTCGCCTCGGATCTGCTGCAGGCCCGTTCCGCAGACCAGCCGGGGCCAACCGACCACGACCCCCAGTGCCGTACTGATGAGAACCAAGGCCGTCAGGACGGCCGTGACGACCCGGGCACGTCTGAACCGCCGCCGCTGTCTCGGCGAGCCGATCCTGCGGACGAGCTCGGACCGGGTGATCGGGAACGTGAGGTCGCTGATGGAGGAGCGGCTCTGTTCCATTTCTCCTCCTACTCAGAAGTCCGTTTTGGCGTCGCGCGGGTTCACCGGGCGTCCCAAGGCGATGTTCTCGTGAAAATCGGCCTCGGACTGGAACGGGCTGCTGTCTTCGCATTCGGTGCCCAGTTCGTGGAATGCGGAGCGAACGCGCAGGTGTACGTCTCTGGTGTACATGCTCTCGAAGGGGTCTTCGATGACCCACTTTCCGGAGACGACACGGAGGATCTTCGATATCCGGCTGCCCAGGGAAAACCTGCCGGAACGGAGGGGCCCCCGATTGCGGACCAGGAATTCGTACCGCTGAAGCGGGGTGAAGTCCTCCGCTTCGGGGTCGTCGATCGGCGGCTGCGGTACCGACGTGCTGTGGCGGATGAGGTCGAGCACCTCGGACTCGCGGCCCGGCAGGTCGAGCAGCGCGTCGAGTGCCCGGCACACCACCATGAGGTCGCCGGAGCCGAGCGTGTAGTAGTACCAGTTGGGTGTATGGCCGCTCGACCCCCAGTCGGAGTGCCTCGCGAGCCGGTCGAACGCTTGGGTGCGGTCGCAGCGCAGCCATGTCGGTTCCTTCTGCCAGCGGCGCAGCAGTAACCGCATCAGTAGCGCCCGTGCGGAGCGCGCGGCCCCGGTGTTCTCGTTCCAGGCCAGCCAATGGCGGTCGTCGAGTCCGACCAGGTCATCGCGGAGGTCGTAGGCATCGATGAGGTGGTCGACGTCCTGGAGGTCCTTGGCCAGCGAGCAGATCGCCAGTGCTTCGAGTGTGCTGCTCTCGATGGCGAGCTCCGAGTGTTTGAGCAGGGCCCTGACGAGGGTGTCACAGAGGTGTTCCTCCAGTGTCGGGGCGTCCTCGGCGCCGCCGTGCCTCTGCCGGAGCAGGTGCTGGAGTCCGTTGTAGGCGTGGAGCCCGTCAATCGCCTGGTCCTGCAGCAGGTAGTTGGTGGCCTCCACATATCCCCCGGTGAGCCCGAAGATGAGCTCGGGGAAGTGGTCGTCTATTCGGTGCGGTTTGCTTTCCGACAGCTCGCGGACTTCGGTGGGGGTGAAGTCCGGGGCCGGGACCGCCTTCGACCTGGTTTGGAACGACGTCTCGGGGGAGCTGCTCACCAGCAGCAGCGGTGTCCGGCCGACCCTTTCGTGTGCGGTCGACGACTTGGCTGCCTGGAAGAGCGCGAGCAGCCCGCCGCCGCTGATGGCCGGCTGCTTCAGGGCGTCGACGTCGTCCAGGAAGACGATGCGGCGGTACTGGTCGGCGTCTCCGGCCTGATCACGCAGATCGGCGAGGAACGCGTGGACCAGCCACTCGTTGTGGCTGGTCTGAATCCTCCACTCGGTTTCGTGGTCCCACTCTGCCCGGTCCGTCCCGGCGTCGTCCGGATAGGGGTTGATGAGCGAGCCCCAGGCCCGGGTCGTGAACCACTGCTTCGCGGCGGTATCGGGCTTCCAGCGCGTCAGCGGGAGGGCGAGACGGACCGGACGCGCCGTGCCGACGTGGAACCTGAGGAAGACCAGTTTGACTTCGACGGCCATGCTGACGGAGGTGCGCGGTCCGCCGCGGCGCTCGAGCCGGGTCCTGCGGTCGGCACGTACCTGCCGTCTCCAGTGCCTGACGAGATCCGGCCATGCCCTGGAGTAGTCACTGTTCGGGGTGAGACCGCTCTGTATAGCGGTGAGTACCAGGTCCAGCCGTGGAAAGCGGCAACGCGGCAGCCCCGGGATCTTGGTGCTCAACTGGTCCCGGAGCTCGCGGAAAAGGTCCGGAACGGTCTCCGGGCGGTATTCGTTGCAGTTGACGAAGGCGGTCGGGGTGACCAGGCGAAGTATCTCCTTGGCCTGGGTGAGCAGGGTCGTCTTGCCGCTCCCGGAAGGACCGAAGACGGTGAGGTTCACGAACTGGTCGGACTTGTCCCGGCAATGGTCGAGGATTTCATCCAGGGGGCGGTCGCGAAGAATGGTCGCTCCGGAGACGTCGACCTGGGTGAACATGGGACGCAACTTCATCTGGGGGGATCTCCTAGATTCGGTTGCTTTGGAGGGTACTCGACGACTGCATGATTCGCAGGGGGTTCCCCGGTGCCGTGGGATGCGGCTCTGTTGGACTTTTAGGGCAGAACGTCGATCACCTGAGTCCGGTGTGTTCATCAATTCTGGGCTGACCCTGGCCAGGGATCATTTAGTGCGGCGATTCTCGGAATGGGAACAGCCGGACCTCGCCTTGGCCCAGTAGGGAGAGCGGGTCGAGGTAGGTGGTGCCGCGGATCAGGCCCCAGTGGAGGCAGGGGCGGTCGGCGCAGTGCCGGGGTTCGGTAGCGAGGGTGCCGATGGGGTCGTCGGTGACCGGGTCGCCCCGGGCCACGGAGGCCTCCACCGGCAGATATGTGGTGTGCAGCTCCCCGTGCGCGACGCTCACCACCCCCACGCCGGCCACCCGGCCCGCGAAGCGGACGCGGCCCGGGCCGGCCGCGTACACCGGCTGTTCCGGCTCGGCCGCGAGGTCCACCCCCAGGTGTCCCGCGAGCCAGCGCTGCTCCGGCGGGTCGAAGCGGCGCAGGACCTGGACAGGTGGGTCCACCGGCCAGCGCCACGAGGTGCCGGGGGCAGGAGCGGAAAGCGTGATTCGGTGCGGAAAAAGAGGGAACAGCAGGAGCGAGAGCGACAGCAGGAGGTGCCAGATGCGGCGGTGTCTCATGTATTCAGAGTGCGCGGCCCCGGCGTGCTCCGCCAGACCGCCGGTGAACCTGTGGACAACCTCCGCGCGCTGCCCCCCGAGCCGCACCGGAGGGCCCTTCGACTGATCCCCGGCCGCTCGGCGATCCCCCTGGACACAAGGCCGTTCCGGGGTGTGTCCAAGGGAGGATAGAATCATCTGTGGCCCGGAAGGGCCGACCCACAATACGCACGCCCACGCGCCTCCTCCGGGAGGGGTCGCACCTACGGTCCACACCGCCTCGGCGGGTGGCGGTACGGCCGGGGCGTCAGGATCAACCGACGGCGGAGAAGTCATCCGCCACCGCAAGGAGGACCTAGTCATGGCCACAGTCGTGACGATTCGCCAGCTCCTGGAGAGCGGCGTTCACTTCGGGCACCAGACGCGTCGCTGGAACCCGAAGATGAAGCGCTTCATCTTCACCGAGCGCAACGGCATCTACATCATCGACCTCCAGAAGTCGCTGGCGTACATCGACCGCGCCTACGAGTTCGTCAAGCAGACGGTCGCCCACGGTGGCACCATCCTGTTCGTCGGCACGAAGAAGCAGGCGCAGGAGGCCATTGACGAGCAGGCCCGCCGCGTGGGCATGCCCTACGTCAACCAGCGCTGGCTGGGCGGCATGCTCACCAACTTCTCCACCGTGCACAAGCGGCTCCAGCGCCTCAAGGAGCTGGAGGAGATCGACTTCGACGACGTCGCCGGCTCCACGCTCACGAAGAAGGAGCTGCTGAACCTTCGCCGTGAGAAGGACAAGCTCGAGCGCACCCTCGGCGGTATCCGCGACATGGCCCGCGTGCCCAGCGCGGTCTGGATCGTGGACACCAAGAAGGAGCACATCGCGATCAGCGAGGCTCGCAAGCTGAACATCCCGGTCGTCGCGATCCTCGACACCAACTGCGACCCGGACGAGGTCGACTACCCGATCCCGGGCAACGACGACGCCATCCGCAGCGTCAGCCTGCTCACCCGCGTCGTCGCCGACGCCGTCGCAGACGGTCTCCTGGTCCGTTCCGGTGCCTCCGGTGCGACTGAGGAGAAGGCCGCCGAGGAGCCCTTGGCCGAGTGGGAGCGCGAGCTCCTCGAGGGCAAGAGCGAGACGGCGACCGCCGAGGCCGTCGAGGCCGCCGCCGAGCAGGCCCCGGACGAGACCCCGACCGTTGCCCCGGCCGACGAGGTCGCCGCCGAGGCTCCGGCCGAGGTCACCTCCGAGGACTCCCCGGTGGACGCCCCCGAGCAGGCTCCGGCCGCCGCGGACGCCGCCGAGGCCGTCAAGGCTGACAACGCCGACGAGGCCAAGGCCAGCGAGTAGTCAGCGGCCACGGACACCGCCAGCTGTGTGCCGCCTCGCCCCTAGCGGGCGGGGCGGCCCGCGCGGTGTACACCCGGGCCGCTCCACTTCTTCCAGATCAGACTTCACTCAAGGGAATCCGAGAACAGTCATGGCGAACTTCACCGCCGCGGACGTCAAGAAGCTGCGCGACGCGACCGGCGCCGGCATGATGGACTGCAAGAAGGCCCTGAACGAGGCCGACGGCGACTACGACAAGGCCGTCGAGGCCCTGCGGATCAAGGGCGCCAAGTCCGTCGACAAGCGCGCGGACCGCACCGCCGCCCAGGGCATGGTCGTCCTCAAGAAGGAGGGCGAGGGCAAGGCCACCCTCGTCGAGCTCCGCTGCGAGACCGACTTCGTCGCCAAGAACGAGCAGTTCATCGAGCTGGCCAACCAGGTCGCCGACTTCGTCGCCGCCCAGGACAGCGACGACCTCGTCGTCGCCGCCGCCGAGATCGAGTCGGGCAAGAGCCTCCAGGCCTTCATCGAGGGCAAGAGCGCCATCATCGGCGAGAAGCTCGAGCTCGGCCGGATCGCCAAGTTCGAGGGCGCCTACGTCGCCTCCTACCTGCACAAGTCCGACCCGGACCTGCCCCCGAGCATGGGCGTCCTGGTCGAGCTCGACCAGGTCAACGAAGAGGTCGGCAAGGACCTCGCCCAGCAGATCGCCGCCCTGGCGCCCAAGTACGTCGGCAAGGACGAGGTCCCCGAAGACGTGGTCGCCAACGAGCGCCGCATCGCCGAGGAGACCACCCGCGGCGAGGGCAAGCCCGAGCAGGCGATCCCCAAGATCGTGGAGGGCCGCCTCAACGGTTACTTCAAGGAAGTGACCCTCCTGGGGCAGCCGTTCGTGAAGGACAACAAGCAGACGGTCCAGAAGGTCGTCGATGCGGCCGGCGTGAACGTCAAGCGCTTCGTCCGCTTCAAGGTCGGCCAGGCCTAGGACTTTGACATGATGGAGGTGCCGGGGAGACTTCTCCCCGGCACCTTCGGTGGATATGGGTGGGTTCGGGCGGCAGCGTGTCCCCGACTGCCCGCAGCAGGAGCACTCGGGGGACCCTGTGCCACTCGGGGACAACAAGGGAGGCCGCAGGCCGTGTCGGAGAACGAAGCCATGACCACCGGACCCGCCATGCACGATTCCGGTTGGAAACGTGTCATGCTCAAGCTCTCGGGGGAGGCGTTCGCGGGCGACGGCGGTCTCGGGATCGAGCCCGAGGTCATCCAGTACCTGGGCGAGTCGATCGCCGAAGCGGTCTCCGAGGGCATTGAGGTCGCCGTCGTCGTCGGCGGCGGCAACATGTTCCGCGGCGCGCAGCTCACCGAAGGCGGGATCGAGCGCGGCCGCGCCGACTACATGGGGATGCTCGGCACCGTCATCAACTGCCTCGCCCTCCAGGACTTCCTGGAGCGCCTCGGTGTGGACACGCGCGTGCAGACCGCGATCCACATGAGCCAGGTCGCCGAGGCCTACATTCCGCGCCGGGCCGTCCGACACCTGGAGAAGGGCCGCGTCGTCATCTTCGGTGCCGGTCTGGGCGCGCCGTTCTTCTCGACCGACACCACCGCCGCCCAGCGCGCGCTGGAGATCGGCGCGCAGGCGGTCCTCAAGGGCACCCAGGTCGACGGTGTCTACGACGCCGACCCGCAGCGCAACCCGGACGCGGTCAAGTTCGACAAGCTCAACTACAACGAGGTCCTCACCCGCGGCCTCAAGGTCATGGACGCCACGGCCGTCAGCCTCTGCATGGACAACGGGCTGCCCATCGTCGTCTTCGACCTCATGAGCCAGGGCAACATCCTGCGCGCCGTCCGCGGTGAGAAGATCGGCACCATCGTCGGTCCGAGCTCCGCCTAGCCGGCGAGGGCCAGGCCGAGCCACAAAGCCACGAACACCCAGCCGAGAATCCGGGAGCGCCCACAATGATCGAAGAAACCCTCCTTGAGGCCGACGAGAAGATGGAGAAGGCCGTGACCGTGGCGAAGGAGGACTTCGCGACGATCCGAACCGGCCGTCCCACCCCGGCTACCTTCAACAAGATCACCGTCGAGTACTACGGTTCGCGCACGCCGCTCAACCAGTTGGCCTCCTTCTCGGTGCCCGAGCCGCGGATGGTCGTCATCTCCCCCTTCGACGTCAGCGCGCGTACCGAGATCATCAACGCGATCCGCAACAGCGACCTGGGTGTGAACCCCTCCGACGACGGCCAGGTCATCCGCGTGGTCTTCCCGGACCTGTCCGAGGAGCGCCGCAAGGAGTACGTGAAGGTCGCCCGCACCAAGGCCGAGGACGCCAAGGTGTCGATCCGGAACGTGCGCCGTCGCGCCAAGGACAGCTTCGAGAAGGCCGTCAAGGCCGGTGACCTCGGTGAGGACGAGGCGCACCGCGCCCAGACCGAGCTCGACGAGATGTCCCAGAAGTACGTCGCCGCCGTCGATGAGCTGTTGAAGCACAAGGAATCGGATCTTCTCGAGGTTTAGCCGGTGACCACACCTTCCAACGGCTCCGGAGGCGATGACCACTCGCCGGAGCACAGACCCGACGACAGCCCTCCGTCCGGGGCGGACACCGCCGATCCGGACGCGGAGGCCGGTCAGCGCTTCGTGCTGCACAAGCCGGGGGGTGAGCCGGTCAAGACCGGACGCAACCTCCCGGTGGCCATCGCCAGCGGGTGCGTCCTGGGCGCCCTCGTCTTCTTCTCGATCTTCCCCTGGCCACAGCTGTTCACGATCATCACGTCCCTGGGGGTGCTGATCGGGCTCCGCGAGCTCAACCGCGCCTTCAGCGGCAAGGGCACGACCCTCGCCGTGGTCCCGTTGGCCGTGGGCGGCGTGGCCATGCAGGCCGGAGCCTACTTCGGGGGCGCGGAGTGGTTGCTGGGCATCACCGCCCTCACCGCGATCGTCTGCTTGGTCTGGCGGTTGCGCGGCGGGGCGGAATGGTTCGTCGCCGACGCGTCGGCCAACCTGTTCACCCTCGTGTACCTGCCGTTCCTGCTGGCCACGTGGATGCTGCTCATCGCGCACCCCGAGGACGGCCAGTACCGGCTCGTCGTGTTCATCGTGGTGACGATCTCCAGCGACATCGGCGGTTACTTCGCCGGGATCCTTCTGGGCCGGCACAAGATGACGCCGGTGATCAGCCCGAACAAGACCTGGGAGGGCTTCGGCGGCTCCGTGGTGGCCTGTGCGGTGGCGGGCGCGCTGTGCGTGACCCTGCTGCTGGACGGCCCCTGGTGGGTCGGCGTGGTCCTGGGCCTGGCGGTCGTGCTGGCCGCGACGGTCGGCGACCTCATCGAGTCGCTCTTCAAGCGCGACCTGGGGGTCAAGGACATGGGCCGGTTCATGCCGGGCCACGGCGGGCTGATGGACCGCTTGGACTCGCTCCTCATCGCGGGCCCCGTGGTCTGGATCGTGCTCAGCCTCCTCCTCCCCTAAGGGGGCCCCGGCAGGCCCTCGGCCTCGTGGCACCCAGCGATCGGCTGGGCGCCACGAGACCGGGGGCCTCTGCCGTGTCCGGGGGCGGGGGATGTCAACGACGGGCCCAGGTCGATACGCTCTTCGGGTGGATGAACCGCTGATCGAACGAATGCGCGAGTACGGCGAGACGATCTTCGCCGAGATGACGCGCCTGGCCGTCGAGACCGAGTCCGTCAACCTGGGGCAGGGTTTCCCCGACACGGACGGGCCCCGTTCCCTCCTCGAGGGGGCGACCCGGCACATCATGGAGGGGGTGAACCAGTACCCGCCCGGGCCGGGACGCCCCGAGCTGCGCCAGGCGGTGAGCCGGTACCGTGCCCGCCACTACGGGCTGGACTTCGACCCGGAGACCGAGGTGTACGTGACCGTCGGCGCGACCGCCGGGATCGCCGCGTCACTTCTGGCCTTCGTGGAGCGCGGGGACGAGGTGGTCGTCTTCGAGCCGATGTACGACTCCTACGCGGCCATGATCTCCCTGGCTGGCGGTGTGCGCCGCTCCGTGGCGCTGCGCAGCGATCCGTCGAGCGGCCGCTTCACCTTCGACCCGGCCGAACTGCGCGCCGCCGTCACGCCGCGCACCAGGCTGATCATGGTGAACACCCCGCACAACCCCACCGGTGCGGTGTTCACCGCCGCCGAACTGGAGGAGATCGCCCAGGTGTGCCGCGAGCACGACCTGATCGCGGTCACCGACGAGGTGTACGAGTTCCTCACCTTCGACGGCCGCCCGCACGTGTCGCTGGCCACGCTGCCGGGCATGCGGGAACGGACGCTGTCGATCTCCTCGGTGGGCAAGACCTTCGCCGTGACCGCGTGGAAGACCGGTTGGGTCACCGGCCCCGAACCACTGGTCAAGGCTGTGCGCACGGTCAACCAGTTCCTCACCTTCTCCGCCAACGGCGCCCTGCAGCTGGCGATCGCCGACGCGCTCGACAACGAGGAGGAGTGGGTCCGGGAACAGTGCCGCTCACTCCAGGGCAAGCGCGACCGGCTCGCGGAGGGCCTGACCGCCGCCGGGTTCGACGTGAACCTGTGCGAGGGGACCTACTTCCTGATGGCCGACATCCGGCCGCTGGGTTACCTGGACTGCGAGGACGTCGCCCGCGCCCTGCCCGCGGAAGCGGGGGTGGCCGCGGTGCCCGCCAAGGTGTTCTACGACCACGAGGAGGAGGGGCGGCACCTGCTGCGCTTCGCCTTCTGCAAGCAGGACGAGGTCCTCGACGAGGCGGTCCAGCGCCTGACCGACTGGCACAAGCGCCAGGGTTGAGCCTGTGGAGGACCGGACCCCGGGGAAACCGCGCACGAGGCCGGCCCTGGGGACGTTCAGGCCTTCTGCTGGGCGGGTCCGAGTTTGCGTACGGCCGGGCTCGGCGCTGGGAGACGGTCGTCCCCGGATCGCTCGCTGTCGCTGCCGCCGCCGTGGAGCTGGGCGGTCAGGCGCGCGGAGGCGTCGGGGACGAAGGGCTCCAGCAGCCGGGCCAGCGTCCGGCAGGTCGCGACCAGTTCGGCCAGGACACCGTCCAGTGCCTCCGGGCCCGCTCCCTCCTTCCGCTCGGCGCGGGCCAGGGTCCACGGGGCCTGCTCCTCCACGTACCGGTTTCCCCCGTCTGCGAGCTCGACGACGGCGCCGGTCGCCGCGCGCAGGTCGAAGGCGTGCAGGGCCTCGGCCACCCGCTGCTCGGCCCTGGCACGGGCCGGTGCCCGGGTGCCATCGCCTCCTGGCGCGGAGGGCACCACTCCGGAGCGGTAGCGGTGCACCATGGCGACGGTCCGGTTCACCAGGTTGCCGATGTTGTCGGCCAGGTCCTCGTCGTGCCGTGTGACCAGGCGGGGTTCGGTGTAGTCGGTGTCGCCGGAGCGGCCCACGTCGCGCAGCAGCCACCACCGCAGCGCGTCGGTGCCGAACCGGTCGGCGATATCGGCGGGGTCTGCCGCTTTGCCCGCGGACTTGCTGATCTTCTCCCCGCCAGCGGTCAGGTACTCGTGCACGAGGACGGTGCTGGGCGGCCGGAGCCCGGCGGACAGCAGCATCGCGGGCCAGTACACGGCGTGGAACCGGAGGATCCCCTTGCCGATGACGTGCACGCGCTCGTCGGCGCCGGTCCACCAGTGGTCGAAACCGGCGGGGTCGGTGCCGTACCCCGGGCCGGTGATGTAGTTGGCGAGTGCGTCGTACCAGACGTAGACGACCTGTCCAGGGTCGCCGGGTACCGGGATGCCCCAGCCGCGTGCCCGGTCGGTGCTGCGGGAGAGGCTGAAGTCCTCCAGCCCCGACTCGATGAAGGCGAGCACCTCCCGCCTGCGGAAGTCTGGTTCGACGAGCAGCTCACCGGAGCTGACGAGGGCGTGCAGCCGCTCCTGGTACCGGCTGAGCCGGAAGAACCAGTTCTCCTCGGACACCTCCTCGGGGGCGGTGCGGTGCTCCGGGCACAGCCCGTCGGGCAGCTCGGCGGGCGGGTAGAACTGTTCGCACCCGGTGCAGTACCGGCCCGTGTAGCTCCGGAGATAGAGGTCGCCGCGTTCGGCACAGGTCTTCCAGAGCCGTTCGACGCCGGGCCGGTGGCGCGGGTCGAAGGCGGTGCGGACCGAGTCGTCGAACGACAGGCTCAGCGGCCCGGCGAGGTCGAGGAAGCGCCGGGAGACCAGGTCGACGTATTCGGGGGTGCTGACCCCTTCGGCACGTGCGCTGAGCACGTTCTTGAGGGCGTTGTCGTCGGTGCCGGTCTGGGCGCGGACCTCGTCCCCGCGCTGCCGCCGGTGCCGGGCGAGGGCGTCGGCCTGGACCAGTTCCAGGGCGTGGCCGATGTGCGGGGCACCGTTCACGTACGGAATGGCGGTGGTGACGTAGTAGCGGCTCATGGGCGGGCCTTTCCGGCCCCGCCGGGCCGCCCGCCTGGGAAGACCCGTTGGGGCCTTCCGCGGACAGGGGTTCAGCGCACGCAGTGAAGGCCGGATGACATCATCATCCGGCCCATCATGGCGACGCTGCGCGACTGCTGCATAGCCGCACTCTAACCCGTGCGGGTCATGGTGCGGGGATCTTTTTCCCCTTGGCTCTGGCGGACGTGGCATCGACGAGGCGTTCTTCGGAGTCCGGTCCGGCGGGACCCTGCCTGGTCAGGGCCTCCGGTTGCCGCCCGGCATCAGCCGCTCTTCGGTGCCGGGCGGACGGTGAGGATCTGCTCGGCCGTGCCGACCGGCCCGGTCACATCGTGCAGAACAGTGCTGGTCAGCCCTTGCCCGTTGGCACCGAACGCGACAGTGGTGTCCAAGCCGGTCCAGCCGCCCTCGGGCTGGCGGTACAGGTGGACGGTCAGGTCCAGGTTGGGGAACATCCACTCGGTGGGCGACTCGCGCACGGCGATGCCGTTGGCGGTGTCCACGTACCTGATGAAGGCGGCCGCCGGACCGGTGGCCTCCCCGGCGACCAGGTCGAGCGGGCTGCGGATCCAGGCGCTGGCACGGCCCGGCCGGGGTTCCCCGAGCGGCCGCACTTCCAGGGAGTCGATGTAGCCGCCCGGCCACACCAGGCCCATCTCCCACGGGGAGAGCTCCTCGGGAGGGGTGAGGGGTGCCGGTGCGCCGCCCGCCACCGTGCCGGTGTCCCAGGTGGCGAGGTACCAGGCACGGGCACGTACCGCCGTGCGGCCCGCGATGAGCACGGTGGCCTCGACCAGTTGAATGGTGCGGCCCGGCCGGACCGTCTCCACCCGGACCTCGCACTCCTCCAGGCCCAGCCGCCCCAGGATGTCGAAGCTGAGCCGGCCGAGTACCATGCCGGGGTTCTTCTCCGAGGCCGCATGGCGCTCGATGGCGTGCGTGATCAGACCGCCCAACGGGCTGAAGTGCTGCTCGTCGGGGGCCCACGCGCCGCCTGTGTGCACGGTGGGCTTGAAGCGGTGCTCGTCGATGCGCTCGTAGTAGCTGTCGCGAGCGCTGGTGTCGGTGTCCACGTCGGTACTCCTCCCAGAGTGAGAGCCACAGGCTAACGAGTCCGGCGGGGCGGACGGCGCACGCCCCTGACGGTCCACACCCACAGCCCGCGGACACGGTGTGTCCGGGACGAGCGGCCGAACAGCCCGCAGGTCCCGGAAGACAGGAGCTCCAGGGACCCGCTTGATGACGGTCCTGCTTCAAGAAGGCGGCTATCGCTGCGGTTCGAACCAGACCGCACCGAGCGGAGGCAGGGTGATCTCCGCCGAGTACGGCTGGCCGTGCCACTCCAACTCCCGGGCCTCCACGACCGCGGGCGCCTCGTACCCCGAACCGCCGAAGCGCGGCTCATCCGAGTTGAGCACTGCCGTCCACCGGCCCTCGGACGGCAGGCCGATACGCCAGCCCTGCCTCGGAACCGGGGAGAAGTTCACCGCGCAGGCCAGCACCGAACCGTCCTCCCCGTGCCGCAGGTAGCTCAGGGTGTTGCCCTGGGAGTCACCGCCGTCCAGCCAGCGGAAACCGGCGGGATCGGTGTCCAGGGACCACAGCGCCTGGCGCGGCCGGTAGCTGTCGTTGAGCACCTTGACGAGCCGCTGCGTTCCGGCGTGGTGGCCGAACTGCAGCAGCCACCACGGAACCCCGGCCTCGTGCGACCACTCGTCGCCCTGCGCGATCTCCGCGCCCATGAACAGCAGCTGCTTCCCCGGATGCGACCACATGAACGACAGCAGCGCCCGCAGGGTCGCCGCGCGCTGCCACTCGTCACCCGGCGGCTTGTTGAACAGCGCCCCCTTGCCGTGCACCACCTCGTCGTGGGACAGCGGCAGCACGTAGTTCTCGCTGTACGCGTAGACCATCGAGAACGTGATGTCGTTGTGGTGGTACTCGCGGTGGACCGGCTCCTTCTTCACGTACTCCAGGGAGTCGTGCATCCACCCCATGTTCCACTTGAGCCCGAAACCGAGCCCGCCCAGGTCGACGGGGGTGGTCACGCCCGTGTACGCCGTGGACTCCTCGGCGATCATCGCCACGTTCGGGTTGCGGCGGTACACCGTGGTGTTGAGCTCCTTGAGGAAGTCGATCGCCTCCAGATTCTCCCGGCCGCCGAACATGTTCGGCTCCCACTGCCCCGAGTCCCTCGAGTAGTCGAGGTAGATCATCGAGGCGACGGCGTCCACCCGGAGACCGTCGATGTGGAACTCCTCGAACCAGTACAGGGCGTTGGCGACCAGGAAGTTCCGCACCTCGGTGCGCCCGTAGTTGAAGATGAGCGTCCCCCAGTCCGGGTGCTCACCGCGGCGGGGGTCCGGGTGCTCGTACAGCGCGGTGCCGTCGAACCGGGCCAGCGCCCACTCGTCCTTCGGGAAGTGCGCCGGGACCCAGTCGAGGAACACCCCGATCCCGGCCCGGTGCAGCGCGTCCACCAGGTAGCGGAACTCGTCCGGGGTGCCGAACCGCGGCGTGGGCGCGTAGTAGGACGTGACCTGGTAACCCCAGGAACCGTCGAAGGGGTGGCCAGCCACCGGCAGGAGCTCCACGTGCGTGAAGCCCATGTCGCTGACGTACTCCACCAGCTGCTCGGACAGCTCCCGGTAACTCAGGCCGGGCCGCCAGGAACCCAGGTGCACCTCGTACACGCTCATCGGTGCGCGGTGCGGCTCCGTGCCCTTGCGCTCGGCCATCCACTCCTCGTCCGACCACACGTGTTCGGACACGGTGACCACCGACGCCGTGGCCGGGGGCACCTGGGTGCGCCGCGCCATCGGGTCGGCCTTGTCCCGCCAGCGCCCGTCGGCGCCGAGGATCTGGAACTTGTACAGGTCGCCGTCGCCCAGGCCGGGCACGAACAGCTCCCACACTCCGCTGGAACCGAGGCTGCGCATCGGGTGCGCGGTCCCGCTCCAGAAGTTGAAGTCGCCGACCACCCGTACCCCGCGTGCGTCCGGTGCCCAGACGGTGAAGCCCGTACCCGAAACCTCCCCCATGGAGCTGTCGGCCGCGGACACGTGGGCGCCGAGGACACGCCACAGCTCCTCATGGCGGCCCTCTCCGATGAGGTGCAGGTCCAGCTCGCCCAGGACGGGTGCGGCCCGGTAGGCATCGGCCCCGACCAGCTCGGGGCCGTCCTCCTCGTAGCGGACCGCGATCCGGTAGTCGTCGGCCTTCTTCGCGAGCCGGGCGGCGAACACACCCCGGTGGCGGTGGGGGAGTGCGACCCGGCTGCCGTCCGGAAGTACAGCGTGTACCTCGACGGCACCGGGGCGGAGGACGCGCAGGTCGCGGCCGTGCAGGCCGAGGACGGAGTGCGGGTCGTGGTGCCAGCCGTCCACCACCCGGTCGAGCTCGGCGGTCAGTTCGACGGAGAGCGGGGCCGTGGCCCTGGTGCGTTTCGCGGCGGGCTTCGCCGTTGACTTGGCGGCAGCCTGCCCCTTGGCCTTCTTCGCGGGTGCCTTCTTGGTAGCGGTCTTCTGCCGCACCGGCTTCTCCGCCGCTGGTTTCGCGGTCGCTTCGGCGCCCGCCGCTTCGGCTTGCGCGGATGTGTCGCTCTGACGCGGTGACAATGTGACTCCGTGATGGATTGTGGTGGTCGGGTGGCGGGGAGAGCGGTGCGGCGGCTGGAAGCGCGGGCGACGGTCACCGGCGGTCGCCGTGCGCGCACGGCGACCGCCGGGTGACGTCAGCCGGGTGCGGGCGGGACGGTGCCCGAAGAGACCGCTGCGCCCGATGAGACTGCCGGGCTCGCAGAGGTTGCTGTGGCGGCTGTGGCGATGGACTCCAGCGGCACGCGCAGCCAGTCCGGCCGGTTGCGGGCCTCGTACAGGACCTCGTAGACGGCCTTGTCGAACTCGAAGGCCCGCAGCACGGTCAAGTGCTTCTCCGGATCGGCGCCGCCGCCGTCGGCGTAACCGCGGCAGAACGCCTCCCGGTTGCGCCGCGCCCAGGCCCGCGCGGCCCACGACAGCTTCGGATCCTCCGGCTCCCCGACCAGCAGGTAGCCGGCGGCGTAGTCGAAGGAGCGCAGCATCCCGGCCACGTCCCGCAGCGGGCTGGACAGGCGCTGGCGGTCGCGTACCGGGACCGTTGGCTCGCCCTCGAAGTCGAGCAGTACCCACCCGGACTCGGGCCTGATGACCTGTCCCAGGTGGTAGTCGCCGTGTATGCGCTGGATCGGCAGCGGCTCGTCCACCCGGGCGAATTCGGCGTAGGCCTCCATCACCCGGGGCGCGTGTTCGGCCAGTTCGGGGACTTCCGCACTGGCCATGGCGAGGCGTTCCACCATGGCATCGGCCAGTTCCGCCGCAGAGGCCGGCGACAGGACGTCGGTGGGCAGCGCACGGGCCAGCGAGCTGTGCACCTCGGCGGTGGTCCGGCCGAGCCGGGCGGCCTCCTCGCTGAAATCGGCCTCCGCCCCGGCCAGCAGGGTGCGCACGTTCGCCGTGGCGAGGACCCACCCGTCCGTGGCGTCCGGGACGAAGGTCTGGAGGAGCGCCAAGGTGGTCGGGGCCGAGTGGCCGGACAGGTCGGCCTCGATCCACCCGCACGGGCGCGCCACGTACGGCGATCCCGAAAGCGCCATGTTCAGTTCCAGGTCCGGGTTGCGGCCGGGCCAGAGCCTGCGGAAGGTCTTGAGGACGTAGTCGCGCCCGTAGACCAGCGAGGTGTTGGACTGCTCGCCGGTGAGCATCCTCCCGGGACCGCAGGGGGTGACGGTGGTGTCCGGCAGCGTGCGGAACCGCACCCGGCCGCGCCGCCCCGTGTCCTCCTGGGCGGTGAACCTTTCCAGCAGTAGCGCCGTGAGCTGCGGGTCGTGGGCGGCGTCGTACACCACCCGGGGCCGCCCGCCCGCCACCTGGCACACCCCGATGGCGTCGCGGGCCAGGTTCGGCGGCAGCGACCGGGGCGGCCGTGACCCGAGCAGTACTTGGTAGCGGGAGCTGAGGCCGCGCTGTCCGGCCTGGATGACGAGAACGTTCAGGTCGGGTCCTCCGGGACCGGCCGAGACCAGGGTGTACCTGCTCTCGATCCGGACCTGGCGGATCGGGATCCCCTTGCCGGAGAACCACCGCTGCCGGGGAAGCCAGACGGCCAAGAGTTCTTCGAGCCGCGACATGTCAGAGAGGCCTGTATCCCTTCTCGCCACCGCCCCGGGACGGGGTGCCGGACGTCGTGGGTGCCGGGTGCCGGTGGCCGGTGTCGAAGGCGTCACGGGTACGGACCCCGGCTTCGGGCAGCCCGTAGGTGGGCAGTCCCTCATGGGCCACTTGGCCCGCACGGCCGTGGGAACCCTGGGAGCGCTGCCCGGGTTCCTGCTCCGGCGGCAGCTGGAACCAGTAGAAGCCGTGCCCCGGCAGCGTGAGCAGGTACGGGAGTTCGCCGATTTCCGGGAACCGCACCCCGCCCACGCACTCCACCGGACTCACACCGGCGTAGCGGGCCAGGTCCAGTTCCACGGGCTGCGGGAACCTGGAGAGGTTGTTGACGCACAGCATGCGGTCGTCGCCGTGTTCCCGGATGAACGCCAGCACGCTCGGGTTGGTCGCGTTGAGTTCGGCGAACGCGCCGGTACCGAACACGGGGTGGCGCTTGCGGATCTGGATCATCCGGCGCGTCCAGTTCAGCAGCGAACCCGGGTTGTCGCGCTGGGCCTCCACGTTGAGTGCCTGGTATCCGTAGACGGGGTCCAGGATCAGCGGGAGGTACAGGCGGGCGGGATCGCCGCGGGAGAACCCGGCGTTGCGGTCCGAGTTCCACTGCATGGGGGTGCGCACAGCGTCCCGGTCGCCCAGCCAGATGTTGTCGCCCATGCCGATCTCGTCGCCGTAGTAGAGGACCGGCGAGCCCGGGAGCGACAGCAGGAGCGCGTTGAAGAGCTCGATCTGGTTTCGGTCATTGTCCAGAAGGGGTGCGAGCCGCCGCCGAATCCCCACGTTCGCGCGCATGCGGGGTTCCTTGGCGTACTCCGCGTACATGTAGTCGCGCTCCTCGTCGGTGACCATCTCCAAGGTCAGCTCGTCGTGGTTGCGCAGGAAGATCGCCCACTGGCAGTTGCGCGGGATCTCCGGTGTCTGGGCGAGGACCTCCGAGATCGGGAAGCGCTGCTCCTGCCGGACCGCCATGAACATGCGCGGCATCAGCGGGAAGTGGAAGTTCATGTGGCACTCGTCGCCGCCGGACTCGAAGTCGCCGAAATAGTCGACGACCTCCGACGGCCACTGGTTGGCCTCGCTCAACAGCACCCGGTCCGGGTACAGGCGGTCCACCTCGGCACGGACCCGCTTGAGGAACTCGTGGGTCTCCTTGAGGTTCTCGCAGTTGGTGCCCTCGCGCTCGTACAGGTACGGCACGGCGTCCAGCCGGAACCCGTCGATACCCAGGTCGAGCCAGTAGCGCAGGACCCCCAGGATCGCCTCCTGGACCGCGGGGTTCTCGAAGTTGAGGTCCGGCTGGTGGGAGAAGAACCGGTGCCAGTAGTACTGGCCGCGCACCTCGTCGTAGGACCAGTTGGAGGTCTCCGTGTCGACGAAGATGATCCGCGCCTCCTCGTACCGGTCGTCGGTGTCCGACCAGACGTAGAAGTCGCCGTACGGTCCGTCCGGGTCCTCGCGGGAGGCCTTGAACCACGGGTGCTGGTCGCTCGTGTGGTTCATGACCAGGTCCGTGATGACGCGGATGCCGCGGCGGTGCGCCTCGTCCAGGAGCTCCACGAAGTCGGCGGTGTTGCCGAACTCCGGCAGGATCTTGAAGTAGTCCGAGATGTCGTATCCGCCGTCGCGCAGCGGTGACTCGTACATCGGCAGCAGCCAGACGCAGTCGATACCGAGCCACTGGAGGTAGTCCAGTTTCTGTACCAGCCCGGCGAGGTCGCCGGTGCCGTCGCCGTTGGAGTCGAAGAAACCCCGGGCGAGGACCTCGTAGAAGACGGCGTGCTTGAACCAGTGGGGGTCACTGGTACCACCTGAGGACATGAGCGGGCCGGTGGCGGCCCCGGTGGCTGGGGCGAGCGGACCGTGTTCCGTGTGCTCCTGGGCACCGGGGCCGGGCTCGTCGTTGCTCATCTACTGCTCCCCACCAAGAATGTTCGACGTCGGATCAACAGGGCCTGGGGAGGGGCGGTGGCACGACGGCCGTGCGGTACCCGCCCCTCCCGGTGCGTCATCTGCCGTTGACGGTGAACACGTGCGCGGGTCCGGTCGCCGGGTCGAGGCGGACGTAGTTGTCCGCCCGCCAGGTGTAGGTGCGGCCGGTCAGCTCGTCGGTCACCCTGAGGTCCTCCTCCCACGTGCGGCCGATGGACGGCAGGTCGAGGTGCACCGTGGCCTCGCGGGCGTGGTGCGGGTCGAGGTTGACGACGGCGATCACGGCGTCGTCGGGCTCACCGGCGGCGCCGGGGCGGTACTTGGAGAAACAGAGCAGTTCGGGCCGGTCCACGTGGTGGAAGCGCAGGTTGCGCAGCTCGCGCAGGGCCGGGTGGGCCCGGCGCAGCTCGTTCAGCCTGGTGATCAGCGGGGCGATGGTGTCACCCGAGGCCTCGGCCGCCGCCCAGTCGCGGGGCCGGTACTCGAACTTCTCCGAGTTCAGGTACTCCTCGCTGCCCGGGGCGGCGGGGGTGTTCTCGCACAGCTCGAAGCCCGCGTAGATGCCCCACGTGGGCGAGAGCAACGACGCGAGTACGGCGCGCGCCTCGAAGGCGGGCCGACCGCCCTCCTGGAGGTAGGCGTTGAGGATGTCCGGGGTGTTGGCGAAGAAGTTCGGGCGCAGGTAGTGGGCGGTTTCCCGGCTCAGTTCGGTGAGGTAGCCGGTGAGCTCGTCCTTGCCGTTGCGCCAGGTGAAGTAGGTGTACGACTGGTGGAAGCCGACCTTGGCGAGGGTGCGCATCATCGCGGGGCGGGTGAAGGCCTCGGCGAGGAAGAGCACGTCCGGGTCGCGCTTGGCGACGTCGGCGAGCAGCCGCTGCCAGAAGGCGACCGGTTTGGTGTGCGGATTGTCGACGCGGAAGATCCGGACGCCGTGGTCGATCCAGTGCCGCACCACGCGCAGGCACTCGGCGTAGAGGCCCTCGAAGTCGTGGTCGAAGCAGAGCGGATAGATGTCCTGGTACTTCTTGGGCGGGTTCTCGGCGTAGGCGATGGAACCGTCGGCCCGCTTGCTGAACCACTCGGGGTGCTGGGCCACCCAGGGGTGGTCGGGTGAGCACTGGAGCGCCAGATCGAGGGCGATCTCGAGGCCGTGCTCTTGCGCTTCGGCAACGAACGTGTCGAAGTCGGCGAGGGTGCCCAGGTCCGGGTGGACGGCGTCGTGGCCGCCGTCGGCCGAACCGATCGCCCACACGGACCCCGGATCTCCGTCCTGCGCCTGGAGGGAGTTGTTCCGGCCCTTGCGGTGGGCCTTCCCGACAGGGTGGATCGGGGGCAGGTAGACCACGTCGAAACCCATGTCGGCGATGGCCGGGAGGCGTTTGGCGGCGGTCGCGAAGGTTCCGGAGACCTCCTGGCCGGGCACGGTGTCGACCTGTGCGCCCTCGGAGCGGGGGAAGAACTCGTACCAGGAGCCGAAGAGCGCCCGTTCGCGGTGGACGACGACCTTGGTGCGCTTGGACCTGGTCACGAGCTCGCGTAGCGGCTTGCGCTCCATCTCGGCGAGCACATCGGGGGTGACGGCGGCCCCGAAACGCTCCATCGGCGTCAGGGAGGTGTCGCGCAGCGTCTTCGCGGCCCTGGTGAGGGCGGGGACCCGGGGGGTGCGGCGTCCTGCCCGCGCCAGCAGGCGGGCGCCCTCCTCCAGCACGAGTTCGGTGTCGGTGTCCAGAGGGAGCTTCACGCGGGCGGCGCGGAGCCAGGTGGTGAGCGGGTCGGTCCAGGACTCGACGGAGAACGACCAGTTCCCCTCGGCGGGAAGGCTGATCTCCGCCTCGTAGCGGTCGGTCCCGGGTGCCTTCTCGCGCATGGGGACGAGCGCCTGGCGGCGGCCGTCGGGGGAGTGGACCACAACGCCGGCGGCGAGGGAGTCGTGGCCCTCCCGGATCACCGTCGCGCCCACGGTGAAGCGTTCTCCGGGAACGGATTTCACCGGGCCCAGGTTGTTGTCTGGAGAGATTTCGAGGATGGGCAGGCGTCCGATCACTGGCTACACCGTAATTGTCGTGTTTCGGGCGATATGGGGTGATGTGTGGATGGTGTTTTGATGGCGCGCCGATGGCGCACGGGTGTCGAAGAGTGGAAATAACCGGAAGTTCATCTAGCGCAAGACGGAGTTAACGAAGTGCTGGATCAGAAACTGTCCGGATTGCCGCTTCGGTGCCCTCCGCTGTCTATCGTCTGCCCTCTAGTGGGGTTTGGCGGTGTGTTGGGGCCGGATTATTTATGTGATCCTCATCACACTGGTCGGCAGCGCCAGGACCTGGTATTTGCCCGATTTCGCCCTGTCAAACTTCGCAAATCGGGCATGAGGGGCCACCTGATTCAGACGTCCCTGTGGTTGTTTTCCGGTTCTCCGTCATGACAAGTCAGAAAATTAATACCCGATGTTGTCCCGGGGTTCGGGGTGGGTAGGGATGACCGAATGCACCCGGTGGTTGCGGGGTCGTATTCCGGACATCCCCTTGCGTCCGATGGGTCTCCTAAGAACCATTCGCCCCACATTCGGTCGGCCTGCTTTGTGCTGCTCCCGGATTTGTTGGTCGACTCGTCTTGATGTCGAGAAAAAGGATGGTCGTTTTCGTCTGATGTGCGAGTGATCGCGCCACATGGTCGATCTGAGGGCTTTGCCGGGGATTGAGGAAGCTTTTCGGTGACACGCCCGTTATGGCGGACTTCCCTTTGCGCGGCCCTTGGGAAGGTGGTCGACGCAGTGTCCGTCCTGCCTGGCAGGCGGGCAGCACACGGCCGTAGGGGGGCGACGTGACGGAGTCGAACCAGGGTGGTCTGTTCACTGGGAGGGCACAGGAACTCCTCAGGAGTGACCTGCTGAAGGGGCGGGGCGGTACGCTCCTGCGCCTGTCGGGGTTGAGCGTGCTCGCCGGGCTCCTGACAGCCGCCCTGATCATGCCGTGGGCGGGCGGGCTCGGGGTGGTCTCCAGGGACGCGGCCGCCGGGTTCATGGACCTGCCCGGCGACCTCGACGTCCCCCACCCCTCGTCCCGGATCCTCCTCACCGACGACGCCGGAGAGCCCTTCGGCGAGGTCGCCGAACGGGAACGCGAGGTGGTCGGGCTCGACGACATCAGCCCGTGGGTGACCTCGGCCCTGATGGCGATCGAGGACGACCGCTTCTACGAGCACAGCGGCCTGGACCTGCGCGGTGTGACCCGCGCCGCGCTGCGCACTGCCCAGGGCGACCTGCAGGGCGGCTCGACCATCACCCAGCAGTACGTGAAGAACCTCCTCATCGAGAGCGCTGAGAACGAAGAGGAGCTGGAGGAGGCCAGTTCGCGGACCCTGAGCCGCAAGCTCGTCGAGCTGCGCTACGCCATCGACGTCGAGGAGCGCCTCACCAAGGACGAGATCCTGGAGGGCTACCTGAACCTCTCCTACTTCGGTTCGGGCGCGCACGGCATCGAGGTCGCCGCCAAACGGTACTTCTCCGTGTCCGCGGCCGACCTGGACCCCGGGCAGGCCGCCCTGCTGGCCGGCCTGGTACGCGGCCCCTCCTTCTACGACCCGCTCAACAACCCGGAGGAGGCGGTGGAACGCCGTGACCTGGTGCTGGACCGGATGGTCGCGACCGAGATGCTCGACGCTGACGAGGCCGCCGAGTACCAGGACGAGGGCCTGGGTATCGACGCCACCCCGCGCGGGGGCAGCTGCGCCGAGAGCGACTACCCGTTCTTCTGCGACTACGTCATGCACTGGCTGCGGAGCTCGGACCTGCTCGGCGACACCGCCTCCGAGCGCGACCAGCGCATCTCCCAGGGCGGCTTCACCGTCCAGACCACGCTCGACACCGACGCGCAGGACTCCGCGCAGGACGCCATCGACAACCGGGTCCCCTACGAGGACTCCACCAAGTTCGCCGCGCAGGCGCTGGTCGAACCGGGCACCGGCCGCGTACGCGGCTTGGCGCAGAACCTGCGCCACGGTTTCGACGACGAGCAGGTCGGCAGCACCTCGATCAACCTCGCCGTCGACCAGGACGACGGCGGCTCCACCGGCTTCCAGGCGGGCTCGACCTTCAAGACGTACACGCTGGCCGCCGCCCTGGACCAGGGCCTGGGGTACGGCACCAGCTTCGACTCGCCGAAGAGCCTGTCGGTCAGCGGCATGTCCAACTGCGAGGGCGGCACGATGTCCTCGTGGAGTGTGCGCAACGCCGGTGAGAGCGACGAGGGCAGCCACAACATGATCAGCGCCACCAAGGGTTCGGTGAACACCTACTTCGCCCAGCTCCAGCGGCGCGTGGGCCTGTGCGCCACCGCGGAGATGGCCGAGAAGGCCGGTGTGTACCGGGCCGACGGCGAGGAGCTCGGGGTGTGGAGTTCCTTCACCCTCGGCGACCAGGAGGTGTCGCCGCTCAACGTGGCCGCCTCCCACGCCACCTTCGCCGCCCGGGGTGTGTACTGCGTGCCCCGCCCGGTGCGCGCCGTGAGCGAGGACGGAACCGATGAGCGAGTCAGCACCGAGTCCGAGTGCGAGCAGACAGTGGAGGAGAGCGCCGCGGACGGCGTCAACCACCTGCTGCAGCAGACCTTCGACGGCGGTACGGCCAACGGCCTGGGCCTCAGCCGTCCGGTCGCCGGAAAGACCGGGACCACCGACAACGCCGCCTACGCCTGGTTCGTCGGGTACACGCCCAACCTCTCTTCCGCGGTGGCCGTCGGCGACGTGCGCGGCGGCGAACAGAACCCGCTCCAGGGCGTGACCATCGGCGGCAGCTACTACGGGATCGTGTACGGCGGCACACTGCCCGGCCAGATCTGGCAGGAGACCATGCGCGGCGCCACCGCTCCGCTGCCGTCGGAGGGCTTCGCGGGTTCGCCGGGGGCCTTCGGCGACCCGGACGCCGAGCCGCCCAAGTCCGACGACGATGACGGCGATGACGACGACTCGGACTCCGACGCCTGAGGCGGGGCTTTCGGGCGTCTTTCTGGGGCCTCCGGGCGTTCCGGCGAAGAGCCGAAAGGGGATCTGTGGGGTGGAAACACCCCACAGATCCCCTTGTTGGCGCATAATAGAGAGATACCGACAGGGGAGCGCGAGAGCGCTGAGAGTGCGGCACCCCGCCGCAGACCCTTACACACCTGATCTGGGTCATGCCAGCGAAGGAAGTCATAGGAACCCGTCACCGTGCACGTGCCCTCACATGCGCCCGTTGACGCTCCTAGCTGCATGGGCCCTCGTCACCCCCGACGAAGGGACATTACCGACATGAGTACAGGCAACAACCCCGGCGCCGGACCCGGCACCGGCGCTACGAGCGGATCCGAGCCAACCGGGTTCATCCAGGAGGTGCGCGCCAAGTTCCGGAGCTGGCGCACCGTCGACATCGTTGTGGCCGCCGTGATCGGTGTCGCTATCGGCGTCGTCTTCTGGCTGTGGAACCTCGTCTGGTCGGTCACGTACCCGCTGTTCGTGGCCTTCCCGCCCGGCCATGCCGTCATCTACGGCATGTGGCTGATCTCCGGCGTGCTCGGAGGCCTGATCATCCGTAAGCCCGGTGCGGCTCTGCTCACCTCGATCGCTGCTGCCTCCGTGTCGGCGATCCTGGGCACGCAGTGGGGGATGCAGGTCATCCTGGCCGGCACCATGCAGGGCCTCCTGGCCGAGCTGGTCTTCCTCGCCTTCGCCTACAAGCGCTGGACCATGGGCGCGGCCGTGCTCGCGGCCGCTGTGTCCGCGCTCTCCCCAGCCGTACGCAACAACATCGTTACCAACGTCACCTGGCCGCTCCACTACCAGTTGATCTTCGGAGTGATCGTGGTGATCAGCGCCGGCCTGATCGCCGGAGTGGGCGCGCGAGTGCTCACCACCGCGCTCGCCAAGTCCGGCGCGCTCGCCCCCTTCCCGTCAGCCAAGGGCTGACCGATGGCCGAATCAAGCGCACACGGAGCACGCGTCGAGCTCTCCGGCTGGGGGTGGAAGCACTCGGGCCGGGACACCTACGCGCTGCGTGGGGTGGACCTGACCATCGAGCCCGGCCAGCGCGTGCTGCTGCTCGGCGCCTCCGGTGCGGGCAAGTCCACCCTTCTGCACTCCTTGGCCGGGCTCACCGGTGAAGACGGCGCCATCAGCGGCGATCACGAAGGTTCGCTGCTTGTGGACGGTTGCCCCGCACACCGGGGGCGGGGCGGGGTCGGGCTGGTCAGTCAGGACCCCGATACCCAACTGGTGATGGCCCGCGCCGGGGACGACGTGGCGTTCGGGCTGGAGAACCTGGGCGTCGCCCCGGAGCAGATCTGGCCCCGCGTGGAGCGGTCCCTGTCCGAGGTGGGCTTCCCCTATGGCCTCCGCCACTCCACCGGTGCGTTGTCCGGCGGAGAGAAACAGCGGTTGGTCATCGCGGGGGCGTTGGCCATGCGTCCGCGTCTGCTGCTGCTGGACGAGCCCACCGCCAACCTCGACCCCGCCGGCGCCGAGCTCGTTCGAGTCCTGCTGTCCCAGCTACTGGCCGAGACCGAGGCGACCCTCGTGCTGGTCGAGCACCGGGTCGCCGACGTCGTGGACCTGGTGGACCGGGTCGTGGTGGTGGAACCGGGCGGAGGGGTGATCGCTGACGGGGCACCGCGCACCGTGTTCGCCGAGCACGGTCGCTCCCTGGCCGACCAAGGTGTGTGGATCCCGGGGAACGAGCCCGCACCCGAACTCTCACCCGCGCCTGGCGGGGCGCCCGTGGCCGAGACCGTGGACGTCGTGGCCCGCACACCCTTCCAAGTGGGTGTGCGGGCCACGCCCCGACGCACCGTGCTCAAGGAGGTGAACGTCGCCCTGGCGGCGGGTACCGCCACCGCCCTGACCGGACCCAACGGCGCGGGCAAGTCCACGCTCCTGACGATGCTGGCCGGTCTGGTCAAACCCCATCAGGGCCAGGTGTTGCCGCGCGGGCGTTTGGCGGACGCGGATCGGCGTCCGCTCGTTCGCTGGCCGGCGAGGAGGCTCGCCCGGCACGTGGGTACGGTCTTCCAGCACTCCGAGGACCAGTTCGTCACCACCACCGTCCAAGAGGAACTCCGCTTCGCCCCCCTGCGCGCCGGGATGGGCGAGGCCGAGACGGACCGCTGGGTGGGCGAGCTGATGGAACGCTTGCGACTGACCAAGCTCGCCGGAGTGCACCCGTACACGCTCTCCGGTGGCGAGAAACGGCGCCTGTCCGTGGCGACGGCGCTCAGCTCCGGCCCCGCGCACGCACCCGACATGCTGGTTCTGGACGAACCGACCTTCGGCCAGGACACCCGGACCTGGACGGAGCTGGTGGAGTTGCTGGGGGCCTTGCGGACCGAAGGCCGGGCCGTGGTCATGGCCACGCACGACGGGCTGCTCCAACGCCATCTGACCGACGCGCGCGTGCGCGTGGCCGACGGTCGAGCTCGGCAGGAGCCAGACCCTCCGGCGACCGTCACCGCCGCCCCCTCGCTCAACGGACCGGACCGGGAGGCGGGCACATGACCGCTCAGAACACCGAGCAGAAGACCGCGGGGACTGAGGGCGGGGACACCCTGACCCTGGACGTGCCCGAAGGCGGTGGCGCCCGCTACTGGCTCATGGGTCGGAACCCGGCCGCCAAACTGCTGGCCGCGATGTTGATCGGGCTCGGGCTGGTCCCGGCCGTGGACGGGGTCACGGGCGGCGTGGTCCTGCTCGCCGTCCTGTTGATCGTGCCGTTCAGCGGCGTCGATCGGCGCACCCTACTCGTCCTGTGCGGTCCCTTCCTCCTGATGGGGCTCACCACCGGGTCGGTCAACTACCTGTACGGGGAACACGGTCTGGAGGGTGCGGCGGGTGCGGCAGTGCGCCTGCTCGCCATCGCCCTGCCCGGGCTGCTCGCCGCGATCACCAGCGACCCCACAGACATGGCCGACAGCCTGGTGCAGAAGCTCAGGGTGCCCGAGCGCCCCGCCATGGGGGTACTCGCGGCGCTGCGGCTCATCCCGCTGCTCGCCGACCAGTGGCGGACCATCACGCTGGCCCGCCGGGCCCGGGGCCTGGAGGCCGGGCGGAACCCGGTGCGGATCGTCACGCTGTTCTTCGGAAGACTGTTCGCTCTGCTGGTGCGCTCCATCCGGACCGGAACACTGCTGGCCACGGCGATGGACGCGCGCGCCTTCGGCACCGGAAGGCGCAGCCACGCCCGGCACAGTCGCTGGCGCACGGCCGACACACTCCTGCTTGCGGGCGCCGCCGCACTGCTGGTGACCGCCTACACCGTCTCTGCGCAGCTGGGGACCCTGGTGCTGCTGTTCGGCTGACCCGGGTGATAGGTAACGGGGGACACTGATGTCGAAGCGAAGAGGGTGTACAACGTGGGCGAGTTCGTGCGTGTCGAGGCCGACCCGGAGAACCCGGCGGTGGCCGTCATCCGGCTGGACCGTCCCAAGGCGCTGAACGCGCTGAACGGCCAGGTCACCAAGGAGATCGCGGAGGCGGCGGCCACCGTGTCGGCGGACTCCGCCGTGCGCGCCGTCGTTCTCTACGGCGGTGAACGGGCGTTCGTGGCCGGGGCCGACATCAAGGAGATGGCCGACCTCACCCACGCCCAGATGCTGGAGTACTCGCGGGCGCTCCAGAACGCGCTGACCGCGGTCGCCCGTATCCCCAAGCCCGTCGTGGCGGCGATCAGCGGCTTCGCGCTGGGTGGCGGCTGCGAGCTGGCGCTGTGCGCGGACTTCCGGGTCGTGGGCACCAAGGCCAAGATCGGCCAGCCCGAGATCCAGCTGGGCGTCATCCCCGGCGCGGGCGGTACCCAGCGCCTGCCGCGCCTGGTGGGCCCGGCCAAGGCCAAGGACCTGGTCTTCAGCGGCCGCCACGTGCGCTCTGACGAGGCCAAGGAGATCGGTCTCGCCGACAGGGTCGTGGCCGACGAAGAGGTCTACTCGGCCGCCGTCGCCCTGGTCGCCAAGTACGTGGACGGCCCGGCCGTCGCGCTGGGCGCCGCGAAGGAGGCGATCGACAGGGGTCTGGAGACCGACCTGGACACCGGCCTGGAGATCGAGCGCCTCCAGTTCTCCGGCCTCTTCGCCACCGAGGACCAGAAGACCGGCATGCGCAGCTTCATCGAGCAGGGGCCCGGCAAAGCCGCCTTCAACGGCCGCTGAGGGGGCTGTGCGAACAGTTCGGGGCGGGTAGTGTCGAAGCGTTCGCCTCGGCACGCCGCCCCGCTCTTCCCCTTCACTTTGTGTTTCCGCGCCGTCACCTGGATTTTTTGTCGAGTCAAGCGGTGATGCGGGACGCAGGGAAGACGTCCGGATTCGGCCAATGAGGGGGGCTGGCGGGGAACCGCTCACGCGGATTTTCCGTCATACTCGTCAATGGTCGTCCCAGGACGGACGGTCCGTCCGGAGCCCCCGGTGGTGCGCGCCGCCCCCACACTCTCCGGCGGAATCCAAGAGACCACACGGGCCCCTCAAGGGGCCGTACAAGCCAATGTTGACCCATCCCCCCGGCCGATAAACTGGACGCGGCGGTATGCGGTCTTTTGAGGGGATGAGTTCTCGATGGCAATGTCGGCAGGTTTCCCCACGGGTGAGGAGCTGCCGGAGCGCATCGGCCACTACGTGATCCGTCGTCGCATCGGTGCGGGCGGGATGGGCGTGGTGTACCAGGCCGAGGACCCCCGGACTGAGCGGTTCGTCGCGGTGAAGGTTCTCAAGCCCGAGGTCGCCGGCGACCACATCGCGCGCGCCCGGCTCGCCCGCGAGGTCGAGACGATGCGCCGTGTGCAGAGTCCCAACGTGGCCGAGGTCATCGACGCGGACACCCAGGCCGAACTGCCCTGGGTGGTCACCGAGTACATCCCCGGGCCCACTCTGGACGCGACCGTCACCGACCACGGCCCCCTGCGCGGTCGCGCTCTGACCCGTTTCGTCGCCGGAATGGCCCGGGCGATCAAGGACATCCACGCGGTGGAGGTGATCCACCGCGACCTCAAGCCCGGCAACGTGATCATCTCCAACGGCGAGCCGATCGTCATCGACTTCGGTATCGCCCACGCCGTGGACGGCGCCAAGCTGACCCAGACCGGCACGTTCGTCGGTACGCCCAGCTACCTGTCCCCGGAGGTCATCGAGGGCACGGACCTGGGTTCGGCCACGGACGTGCACGCCTGGGGCGGCACCGTGGCCTTCGCGTCGACCGGACGGCCGCCGTACGGAGCGGGTTCGTTCGAGGTCATCTTCTTCCGGATCCTCAACGGCGAGATCGACATGGACGGGATGCACGAGGCGCTGCGCCCGCTCGTGAACCGCGCGGTCGCCCGGGACATGGCGCAGCGGCCCACTGCCGCCGAACTGGTCGCCGAGACCAGCCGGCTCAACCTCGACCTGCCCTGGAGCGAGCCCGCCGCGACCAACCAGTCCACGGGGCTGACCGGAAACCACACGATGCAGGGCCCCGCTCCGGGGCACGGGCACGGCGGCGCGGCGCCCGGTGGCCGCTCCTCGGGCCCGGGTGGTGCGGCC
>NZ_BAAGZJ010000088.1:0-31690 GCF_054778635.1 Nocardiopsis nanhaiensis | reverse complement strand
TCACTGCGCATCTCTCAGTCGACAGCCGAACCCGGGCGGGCCCCCGCTGTGCGATGCTGCCGAGCTTGCGAGGCAGCGCACAGCAGGGGAACTCCTTCTTCGGCCTTGTGCCAGCACCACTGGATACTCCCACCCGTCGCCCGCCACCAACCCTCAACGGACGCCTACGGCGCAGCACCCCCCGATCGTCGCCCGCCACCAACCCTCAACGGACGCCTACGGCGCAGCACCCCCCGTTCGTCGCCCGCCACCAACCCTCAACGGACGCCTACGCGCAGCACCCCCGTTCGTCGCCCGCCACCAACCCTCAACGGACGCCTACGGCGCAGCACCCCCGTTCGTCGCCCGCCACCAACCCTCAACGGACGCCTACGGCGCAGCACCTTCGCGACGGGCAGCATCCACCGAACACGCCCTAGCGGGGGCGACCGGCACCGACCCGGGATGCCTAACCCGGATCCGGTGTGAGCAGGACGAACCCGGCGGAGAAGGGGTCGGAGCACACCGCCATCCGACCCACACCGGGTGCGTCCTCGGGTCCCATGTACACCTGGCCGCCCCCGGCCTTCACCCCCGCGACGGCGGCGTCGCAGTCGGCGACGTGGAACACCGGGTGCCAGTCACCCCGGCCACCGGTCTGCGGCAGCTGCGCGGGATCCATGCCCATGATCCCGCCGAAGTACCGGTCGTCCCCCAGCCCGGCCGGGCAGATCGTGGAGTAGACACCTCCGCCCCCGGGCAGTTCGACGTCTTCGAATTCCCAGCTGAACAGGCCCTCGTAGAAGTCCTTGGCCCCCTGTTGGGAGGGCGTCCACAGTTCGACCCACATGAGGGTGTCCGGTTCGTCCGCGCGCCCCATACCCGGCATGGCATAGGCCTCCCAGAGCGAGACCGCCCCGCCCTGCGGGTCCGCCAATGTGGCCATACGCCCCAGATCCATGACGTCCAAGGGCTCGACGAGGACGGTGGCCCCGAGTTCTCGGGCCCGCTGGACCGAGGCGTCCACGTCGAGGGTGTTGAAGTAGATGGACCAGGCGACCGGGGCATCCTCCGCCATCTTCGGGCCGAGACCACCGATCAGCTCCCCCTCGGACTTCAGCAGCATGTACCCGCCGGTTTCGGGCCCGGCCGACACCGCCTCCCAGCCGAACACCTTCGCGTAGAACCCGACCGCCGCGTCCACGTCGGAGGTGGTGAGCTCGATCCAGCAGGGCGAACCGATAACGTAGTCGGTAGTGATCACGATGCCTCCCGTGGTGACTCCACACGAGTGTGCGCCCCGTCACTGACATTCCGGGGATCGCTCCGGCAAAAACTCGATAATCCTCGTCCCGAACGCCGTCGGCCGTACCGGAGCGGTAGACCCGGCCAGCTCGACGGGCAGGCCCGGGCTAGCGCGGAACAGGACGGTTCAACCCCGGCCGGTCACCGGGTCGAGCAGGACGAACGCCGCGGAGAAGGGGTCGGAGCACACTGCCATTCGACCCACGCCGTCCGCGTTCTCGGGCCCCATGTGTACATGGCCACCGGCCTCTTTGACCTTGTAGGCGGACAGGTCGCAGTCGGTCACCTGGAACACCGGGTGCCAGTCCGCCCCGCCCTCGGTCTGGGGCAGCTGTGTCGGCTCCATCTCCATCAGACCGCCGCAATACCGGTCGTCCCCCAGCCCAGCCGGACGGAACATCGAGTAGACACCTCCGCCCTCGGACAGTTCGACATCGTTGAACTCCCAGCCGAACAGGCCGGCGTAGAAATCCTTGGCGCCCTGTGCTGAGGATGTCCACAGCTCCATCCAGCAGAGGCTGTTCGGCCGGTCCGTGGCCTGGAGGCTGGAGAAGCTCCCCGGCTGCCAGAGCGCGAACCAGCCGCCCTGCGGATCGGTCACGTGGGCCAGCCGTCCCAGCTCGAACACGTCCGTCGGCTGCACCTCGACCCTTCCGCCCAGGTCGTGCGCACGAACGACGGCGGCGTCGAGATCGGGGACCCAGAAGAAGGGTGTCCACTCAGGGAGCTCGTCTTCGTCGAAGAGCGTGCCGACCCCGGCCGCGAACGCCCCGTCCGACACCATGACCTGGTAGTTGCCGGTCCGGGCGCCCCCGGACACGGGCACCCAGCCGAACACGTTTCCGTAGAAGTCGAGCGCGGCCCCAGCATCCGAAGCCCCCAGTTCGAGCCAGCAGGGTGACCCAGTGACGAAGTCCGTTGTGATCATGTCGCCTCCCAATCGCCATCCTCCTTCGAGTCTGGGTCCCAGCGCCGGAAGCGGGAGGGAGCGTCGCGGCAAAGTCTCGACATTGACCCCGCGCACCCGGTGCGGCGGTTGCGGGATGATCCGGTGGCGGAACTGGAAGCATCCAACGAAGGGACCAGCTGTGACCGGACACCTCCACCATGTGGGACCGGTGATCATCGACATCGTGATGGCGGTCGACAACCTTCCTGAGCAGGGCGGCGGCACGTTCGCCAGCTCCGCCCGTACCCTGCCCGGCGGCGGATTCAACGTGATCGCCGCCGCGGCCCGAGTCGGCGCGAACGTGGTCTACGGAGGGGCGCACGGGACCGGACCCCACGGTGACCTCGTCCGGGCCGCGCTGCGCGCCGAAGGCGTGGGAGTCGCGCACCCGCCCAGACCCGAGGACACCGGTTTCTGCGTGGCCCTGGTCGACGCCACCGCCGAACGGACCTTCGTCACCCGCCTGGGCGCCGAGATGGACCTGCCGTTGGAAGACCTTCGCACCCTGCACCCAGGCGCCGGGGACTCCGTCTACACGGTGGGCTACTCGCTCTTGGCGGGCCCACGCGCCGAACAACTGGTCACCTGGATCCGCGAACTCCCGCTCGAAGTGCGGCTGGTCCTGGACCCCGCACCGGTCGTGGGAAACATCCCCGACGAGACCCTCGCATCGGTACTGGCCCGCGTCGACGTCCTGAGTCTCAGCGCAGCCGAGGCCGCCACCGTCACCGGCGCCGGGGAACCCGAGCGCGCCGCCGCACTCCTGGTCGGACGGATCCGCCCGACCGGGGTGGTCGTCCTCCGCGACGCCGCCAAGGGCTGTGTGGTGGCCACCGCCGATTCCGCTCCCCAACGGGTTCCGGGTTTCGCCGTGGACGCGGTCGACACCAACGGCGCGGGCGACACCCACGTGGGAGTCTTCACTTCGGCCCTGGCATCGGACCTGCCCGTCCTGGAGGCCGCCCGCCGAGCCAACGCGGCCTCCGCGATCGCCGTCACCCGCCGCGGCCCGGCCACGTCACCCACCTCGGCGGAGCTGGAGGCCTTTCTCGAGAGGCGCGGCTGAATACCGTTGTCGCCGCCCCACCGTCCATTGCGCGCGGAAGCTATCGACGTGAGCGCCGGGAAACGTGTGGACCGGCCGAGCTCCGGCACGAGAGGATCCCGGCATGGACACGTGCCCAGAGTGCGGAGCGCACAGCGCCACGCCCTGCAAGGAATTGTTCCACCGGCTGCTGGCCCTGGACCACTCCCGGCAGGAGCCGTGGGGCCCGCTACACGGGGTGGCCGTCGCCTGCTACCGCCTCCAGCACCCGTCCGGGCTGCCCCAGGGCGGGCACATCTTTCCGTTGGAGCTCCTGCGTGTCCACGTCGAGAACGGGGCCGAGGCCTCCCGAAGGCTGACCGAGCGTTCCCGCCGTGCCAACTCCCATCGTGTCCGCGACCGGGAGCAGGCCGCCCCCGCTTCCAGCCCGGAAGCCCCCGAGGGGTTCAGGTTCACCATCGCCGAGACCTCCGAGGACGGCGGGTTCCCCGCCGAGGGCCATCCCGAGCGCGTCCGCGCCTGGGCAGAGAGCACCTTGGCCGCTTGGCACGACTGAGCTAGGGCGCGGCGACGTGTCGGCACCGGCCATCCGTGGTTCCACCGGTTCTCCTCCGCTGAGGGAAAGCGGGCCCGGGGACTCCTTGTGGCGCAGAGTGACCCGACCTAGCATTCCCGCAACACCGGGCTACCCCAGAGGTGAACGTGCGGATACCCCCCAGATCCCCCCTTCGTTTCGGCGCGGCCCTGCTCGGGTCAACCGTCGCCCTCGGCCTACTCGGAGCGCTGCCGGCCCAAGCCGAACCCGTGGACGGTCCGGCCGCCACCGTCTCCGGCCCGCTCCCCGTCACCACCGACTCCTACCCCTTTTTGTCCGCCGACGGTCCCGAGATCCCTCCGATCGATGAGGGTGAACCCATCAAGGTCGACCTCGACGCGTACGACTACGTCGAGGAGGAGTTCCTTCTCGAGGGCACCGCCGAACACCCCGACGCCGGAACCGCCCCCTACCTCACCCGGATGGTCGTCCGACGTCCGGCACAGGCCGACGACTTCAGCGGCAGCACCTTCCTGGAGTGGAACAACGTCAGTTTCGGCCACGACATCGAGATCGACTGGTTCCTGTCCCACGACTACTTCATGGATGAGGGACACGTCTGGGTGGGGCTCTCCGCCCAACGGGTCGGGGTCGACGCCCTCCGCGCCTGGGACCCCGAACGCTACGGTGACCTGACCGTCGGGGGTGCGGACCTGCTCGACGCCCCGGCGTTCGACATCTTCTCCCAGTCCGCGAGGGCCCTCCGCTCACCTCTGGGCGTCGACCCGCTGCCCGGCTTCGACGTCGGCACGATCATCGCCACCGGGCACTCCCAGTCAGCCCGTTACCTGGCCGAGTACCACAACCGGTTCCACCCCCGCCACGAGGCCGTCGACGCGTTCATGATCCACGGCGCCCCCACGGCGTTGGACGAGAGCGCCACACCGGTCATGCGGCTCATGGCGGAGACCGACGTCCGGGCCAGGGCGGAGAGCCAGGAGCCTGACTCGGAGCACTTCCGCCGTTGGGAGGTCGCCGGAACCGCCCACGTCGGCCACACCGAGTACCTCACCTTCGCCCCGCTCATCGCCCGGGAGAACCCGGCGACCGAACCGCAGCAGTGCGACATGCCGCCGTTCAGCCGGGTTCCGTTCCACTACGTGCTGAACGCGGCCTACGGCCACACGATCGACTGGGTCGAGGAGGGTACTGCACCGCCGACGGCGCCGCGCCTGGAGTGGGACGACGCCACGACGGCCAGCCGTGACGACCACGACAACCAACTCGGCGGGATCAGGCTGGTGGAACACGAGGTCGCCAACGCGCTCAACCACGGCGACAACACCGGCGACCCGTTCTGTGTCCTGTTGGGTGCCCACATCCCCTTCGAGGACGAGATCCTGCGGGGGCTGTACCCGCGCCGGGGAGGGTACGCCGCCCAGGTGCTCGAGACCGTGAACGAGGCTCAGCACAGCGGCTACATCCGGCACGAGGACGCGCACGAGTCACGCACCACCATGCTGGAGGCCAGCTACCCCTGGTGGTAACCCGTACAGTCGCTTGGTCGTGCCCCCGGGAGAGGACTTCCGGGGGCACAGTCAACCGGGGCTGGGGGCAGTTCCGTCACCGTGGTGTCCGCCGGGAGGCCGCGAGATCCGCTCTGACTCGGGGAACTCCTGCGCTCCGTGGTTCGGGCCCGTCCCGCGGCCCAGGGTCACCGGCCTCAGTGCCGAAGGGCTCAAACCGTGACCAGGTGTACGTCGTCGGTACCGATCGCGTCCACGTAGGCGGCGATGTCCTTGGGGTCGCTCGTAAACACCACGGCGCTACGGTGCTTCACGGCCGTCCACGCGACGAGGGCGTCCACCGCGTCCGGGCGCTTCTTCGCGGGAAGTACCACCACGTCCAACATCGCACCGATGCGTCGCCAGTCGATGATGTCCGGAGCGGCCGCACACGCGATGCACTCTGGCTGCCCCGCGACCGTGGGCCGCAAAGCAGCAGGAGACGACCGGGCTTGGGGAACCGTGCACTCCTTCAGGACCGCGCTCATGGCGTGCACGGTCGCCGGATCCGGACGCCATACCTGACCCAGGACAGGACCGGGGACCACGGGACGGTGCGGAGACCGTGCGAGCCCTCGGTGCATCTCAACCGCCTTGGACTTGCGCGCTGCCAAAGCGATGAGCATCCCCGTGTCGTAGACGGGTACGCGGGCGCTCACGCCACCTCGCCCCGGTTCCGGGCGTGGGCTTCCCCTGCCCCGTAGACCTGACTCATGGCCTCGTCGACCTCCCGGCGTTCATCCGCGCTCAGAGAGTCATCGGCGGCTTCGTCGACAGGCCCGCAGTCCTCGGCTCGCCCTTCGGCCTCAGCGATCAGTGCGTCGACACCCGCGAACTCCGCCTCCGCCGCCTCAGCCTCGACCATCTGGCGGATCGCTGCGTTGACCAGGTAGGACGAAACGTCCATCCCCGCGCGGTCCGCGTGCGACCTGACGCGTTCGGCCTCGTCCGGATCAAGACTGATACTGATGCGCACCTTCGCCATACCGCCATCGTAATACGAGTATTACGCCAAGTCCAGCAAGCACCGCCAAGAACCAGACCACGTGCCCGCGGAGCGTCAGTGTTTGAAGTGCACGAATAGGCGACCGAAGTACTTTGGTGCGTACACTTACGGGAGGCTGAACCTAGAGTTTGCGGCATACCTCGCGCCGATGGGCGACACGCAGGGCCACGACGAAAAGTCGGCCATCATCGACCGAGTAGACCACCCTGTAGTCGCCCACCCGGATACGCCAGAGTCCCGTGTGACCGCTGAGCTGGCGGCATCCGTCTGGACGAGGTTCCTCAGCCAGGGCCATAACAGCCGAGTACACGCGGCGAGCTAGGGGTTTGTCCAGCTTACCGAGCTCCTTTCCGGCCCGACTGTCAAACACCACCTCGTAGGTACGCGACCGCCCATCCGTCACAGGCCGAGCTCCTTGGCCACATCCTCGGCGGACACGACCTCGGCGTCACCGGCCCGGATCTCCTCCAGTCTCTGCTGTGCGACCGCACCGTCCTGCTGATCGAGTAGCTCCTCGTAGGCCTCGACCAGCTCGATCGGGACGATGGCGGCCACACGCTCGTGCTTGCGACCCCTGGTCACGTAGGTGATCTCATCGCCGAAGGCAGCCCTGTTCACACGCTGGGAGAAGTGGTCACGGGCGTCCGCGACGGACAGCTCCATGGGCTCAGTACTCATGCCTCCATTATGCGCCAAGTTGGCCAAGTTGGCCACCTTCGCGCGCATCAGTGACGAAAATGCACGAAAAGGCGACCAAGACTCTTCCAACGACAACACTTCTGTCAACAGCGAGACCGAGCCATGGGGGCTCATACCGCGGCCAGGTGCACGTCGTCAGTACCGATCACGTTCACGTAGGCGGCGATGTCCCCTGGATCACTGGTGAACACCACGGCGCTACGGTGCTTCACATCCGGCCGAGGACGGGTGCAGCGACCATAGGGCGTTTCAGAGACCGCGTGAGCCCCCGGTGTATCTGAACCGATTTGGCCTTGCGTGGTACCAGGGCGATGAGCATTCCCGTGTCATAGAGCAGGGGCACGGGCACTCACATCACCTCTCCCTGATGAGACTCAGGGCCTCCCGACGCCGTATACCATGCGCATCGCCTCACCCACCTCACGGTGCTCGTCCGTGCTCAAGGACTCCCCGCCGCCTCGTCCACGGACCTGTAGTACTCGGCCTGCCCTTCAGCGTCTGCGATCAGCGCAACTAGACCCGCGAACTGCGCTTCGGCCGCCTCTAAAGCGAGCCCACACAGCAGGCAAGTGTGCGACCGCCCGCGTGGCCGCCCTCCCCGTTCGCCGCGCCATCCCGGAGACTCCAGCAGTCCCCTCTATTTCGGATGAGAACAATCTCGGAAACGGCGACCCACGGATAAGACCACCCACAAACGCGCCCAATACCTATATTTCCAGCGAATCCGGCAAACCATGGCAATAATTATCAATTCTTGACAGAGCCACCACTGCCGCAGACTGCCCGTCACTCACTGGTAACGGAATCCACACATCCCACTCGCCGAAACCAATATTTCGTTCACCAAGAAGATAGGAGGAGCTACTCTCAGCAATCGACCTCGGAACGCCGAAGACCAAAATAACTGGACGCTACTGCAAGATCCAGGTTTCGAGTTTCCCCAAGCCAGGCAGGGGAATCTGACAACACGAAGGCACTCGGATGGAGAGGGTGAGGGTTGAGCGAGTACTGCCACTTCGGCGAATGCGAGAGGCAATCGCACCCGAATGCCACCTGCCCGAAACACACCAAGAAGATGAAAGAGGATCTGAACCTCCTCTTCACCTTGATGGTCGAACTTGAAGACTTCGTCCCCTACCAGTCACAGTACGGTCCGCCATACGACTCACAGGCCCACTCAGGCTACATGCAAGGGCCTCGACTGGAATACCTCGAGTTCGAGACAGCCGCCCGAGAGATATTTCGCTCGTGGAGGCATTACACCTCCAGCGCCGCCAACCGCAACTGGAGCCCGCAGGCGATGAAGTCATGGACAGAGGCGCACTTTCACGAGATCACCGAATCCTACGGAGTTAGAAACTTCATGTGGGACATCCAGTCTCTCTCCTCTGACGCTGACTTTCTTTTGGGACCCAAGGAACCCATGAAGTTCGCAGGGGTCTGCGCCTGTGGAGAAACATGCTACGCATCACGTTCGAGCGGAACTGCTCGGTGCAAGTCTTGCGATAATTTATTCCACATCGAAGAGAACGTTTCCACTCTACTTAAGAACGTGCGAAATATCCCGATGACGACCCGAGAACTGTCCGTCGTACTCCACAGTCAGGACATGAGAGTCAGTCCACGCCAGATCATCTGGTGGTCAAAAAGTGGCAGGATTCCCACTCATTCACTCCTGCCAACAGGTAAGCACAGGTATCTTTTCGGACATCTCTACGACTTGGCTGTCGCCAAGAAAAACCACAGGTCGCCCATTTTTCTGGCCGAACCACAAGAAAAGGTGTATTCCATGGACGAGTTCTTGAGCTGCAGCGAAGTGCGGGAATTCACTTCCAAGAAGATTTCCAAGCTCTTCAAGCTCAAAGAAGCAGACCTCAATTGTTACGAGGACACCCGCGATGGCGACCGAATGCGAGCCATCCTCAAGCACGAAACGCCCAAAAAGGAGGTGTTTGTAACGACTGTGGTACACACTGAAATCGGATTCAAGATCACAAAGATCTCACGCAAGTCACCGCGAACCAGGACTAAGAGCTAGGCAACGATGAAAACTGCAATCCAACTTCCCGAATAAGGAGACTGGAAAATGAACGAATTCCTCTATCTCAACTCCCCTCTCTGCGAGCAGTTCCTCGCCCAGATTGAGAACGGCCTCTACGACGGAGAGAGCGAGCGGGAAGTCAAAGGCAGGGAATTCAAGGGAGAAGCAAATGTAGATGTTCCCTTCCTCAAGGGTGGAGGGGGTGCAAGCGACTCCAGGGAGACGGAGGTATCCAGGACCCGAAGGCAGACCCCGGAAAGCCGGTTCAACCGGCTGGAGGCCGCCGCAAAAGACTCTAATGATAACAGTTTCTCGGACATCTCCGAGCACTCCTCCCGTCTTTACGGAAAACTGCGATCCAAGCAACTGGTGTCTGCGGACTGTTACCTGGACATTCCACCGATTGGCCAAGCGCTCTCGCAGATCGATGAGATCAAGGGGTTCTTCGACCTAATGAAGACCTTTGCTCCCGAAAGCATCAACAAGGATGATGAAGCATCCATCACTGGTATGAGCAAGCTCTCTAAAACCATGGGGGGAAAGCTAGTCTGTACAGGCGAGGTCGGGGATCACAACCCCAAGCTTGTCTTCAAGTTGGGTCGAGAGCACATGCGCGTCGATATTCCCGACCTTGAGGGTGATGTGACCGTGTTCGGCAAGGTTCAGCGAAAGTGGCCCGAAGGAGAGAACTTTCCTTTGATCAGCGTCCCTGGACTGGACATGGTCAACCGGAGGGGCCGTCGGTCCATAATAGCGAACTGCAAGAACGAGGACAACGATGGAATGGTCATCGAGGGACCTGGGGTAACCCTGAGCGTGGTAGCCATTTATCGCTGACCAGAAACTTATAGGCTGCCTCCACACGTGTGCGGAGGCAGCCTAGTCGTTCTTGCGTTCCGAGCCAAGCATCAACACAGCTTTGCATATGAGAAGGAAATTCTCCGCAGATGATTGGGGCTCTAAACCACGCCATGCTCAGTGTTTGAAGTGCACGAATAGGCGACCGAAGTTCTTGGAATCCTTCTCAACCCGGTGGTAGCGCGCCTTGACGTCCTTGCGGTCGAGGAAGCGCAGCACCCGCTTCTTCAGCTGGCCGGAGCCCTTGCCCGGGATGATCTCCACGGTC
This sequence comes from Nocardiopsis nanhaiensis, assembly GCF_054778635.1. Taxonomy (NCBI): domain Bacteria; kingdom Bacillati; phylum Actinomycetota; class Actinomycetes; order Streptosporangiales; family Nocardiopsidaceae; genus Nocardiopsis; species Nocardiopsis nanhaiensis. The sequence continues at coordinate 21,440 of NZ_BAAGZJ010000088.1, read as the reverse complement.
TTGGCCTTCTTCTTCTCGGCCTCGTCCATGATGTCGTTCAAGGCCTGGTCGATGCTCCGCCCCTTGTTGAAGATGTCGTGTAGATCGAGCTTGAGCCGCACTCTTCCTCCTCATCCGGTTGTCCGGATGATACGCGCAGGGCCCACAGCAGCCCCAGTGCGGTGAGCACCGCGAGCGCCCCCGCGGCGGCGAGGGTGAGCGGGTCGGGGGCGATCACGGACTGGCCGCGCAGAGCCTGCCACACGGCGAGCACCGTCAGTCCCGTGTACGCGGCGCCGACAACTGCCACGAGGCGGCGGCGCGTGTCGTCGTGGCGCAGACGGGGCAGCCGGTTCGAGAGGGCGACCAGCACCAGGGCGAGCAGGACCATGACCTGGAGTCCGTGGATGCCGACGAAGTGGCCGACCCGCAGGTCGCCGCCGACCGTGCTCCAACCCACCAGGGGGAGCCCGGGGGCCCCGTCCGCAAGGCCGACCGTATGCGCGCCGATGACGTCTGGAGCACCTTCGGAGAACTCGTCGATCTGGGCGGGGGTGGGGCGGGTCATAAGGGGGCCGACGGCCATACCGAGGAGGGCGATGGCCACACCGATCCGGATCGCCCAGCTGGTGGAGCGTTCCCTGATGCGCTGGAACATGAGCAGCACCCCGATGACGAAGGTCGCCCCCCACAGGACGGTGATCATCGCGCCCATGACCGCGTAGAGGGCTGCGTTGAGCGGGGTCGAACTGTTGAAGTGGCTCATCTCGCCCCGGACGACCTGGGTGATGATCACGCCCATTTCGGCCACGGCCACCGCGGCGATGACTGTTCCGAGCCACCAGGCCAACCGCCGCCAGCGGGTGACCAGGGACAGCAGCCAGGCGAGGGTGACGTTGTAGATGACGAGGGAGAGTGCGAACTTGGCCGGCTTCAGCCAGGCCGCCTCACCGTTGATGACGCGGTCGTCGACGGCGACACCGGCGACGCTCACGGCGAGGAGGAGCGCACAGAGGTAGGCGGTCGCCATGAGCGGGCGGTGCCAGTCGTAGGCGGCCCGGAGGGATAACATGAGAGCTCCTCACATGGATACATACACTATCCATTACGGATAACTCAACTATCCATAAATTGCACGGCGGAAGCAAGGGGCATCCGCAAGCGAAGGGACGGCATGCGCATATCGGAACTGAGCGAGCACTCAGGGGTCTCCGTACCGACCATCAAGTACTACGTACGGGAGGGACTCCTCCACCGGGGCGAACTCACCAGCCCCAACCAGGCCCGGTACGACGAGAGCCACCTGCGGCGGCTGCGGCTCGTGGGCGCCCTCACCGAGGTCGGGGGCCTGCCCGTCGCGACCGTCCGAACACTGCTGGCCTCCATCGACTCGGGCGACACCTCACCCCACCGCCTGATGGGCCACACCCTCAAGAGCATCTACGCCAATGACGCCGTCGACCGACCCGCCCCGTCCGGCAGCGATCTGAGCATCGTCGACGCCCTCGTCGAACGCCGCGGCTGGTACGTACACGCCGACTCACCCATGCGCGCGGCGCTCGCCCACCTCCTCGCCGCCTACCGCGCCGTGGGGCACGAGCCGGACCCGGACCTGCTCGACGGCTATGCGCGCTCAGCTGAGGCGGCCGCCGCCGTCGACCTCGACGCCGTCGGGGGCATCACCGAAATCGACGAACTCTTGGAGACCGCCGTCGTGGGCACCGTCCTGGGCGACCAGCTCCTCGCGCTCCTACGCCGTTTGGCACAGGCCAGCGAGTCCCACCGCCGCCAGGGACCGTGACCCGGACCGGCTTCCATGACCGCACCCGTCGTCAGAGCCGCATCTCGAAACACATCCGGTCCACTCCTGGGCCGTCGTAGTCCGAGTGCGGACCGGACACGGTGAACCCGATGGACCGGTGGAAGGCGATCGAGCGCTCGTTGCCCGGAGAGGTAACCGCCCGCACCACTGAGCAGCCCCGCTCGCGCGCCGACTCCGTGAAGCGCCGGTACAGCTCGCGGCCCAGCCCGGAACCGCGCTGCTCGGGCGCCACCGCCATGACGTGCACGTAGGCCTCGCCAGGCAGGGACTGCGAGGGGAAACCCACCAGAAAACCGGCCAGCTGGCCGTCGGCCTCAGCAACGAGGCTGGTGCCGTGGAAGTGGTCCAAGAAGAGCCGGGGAATCAGATGCGTGACCGGTCTGCCCCACCACTCGTCGCAGACCGCCCGCATCCGCACGTGGTCCTCCGGGACCGCGGCCCTCAGCCGCACCCCGGCGGCTACTCCGGTTTGGCCGCTTGGAAGATCGCCGTCCCGGGAATCATCCTGCCCCGTACCGGCCCCCATCCGCCCCACACCTGATCATTCTCCTCTGGCCACTCCGGCTCCACCAGGTCCCGCGGCACCAGACCGGCCGCGACGATCCCGCGCAGCCAGTCTCCCAGGGTGTGGTGGTGCTCAACGTAGATCGCCCGGCCCTCGTCGTCCTCCTCCACGTAGGCCCGGCGGTCGAAGTAGGACTGCCGCACCTTCAGTCCGTGTTCGGTGGGGTCGTCCGGGAAGCACCACCGGATCGGATGGGTCACGGAGAACACGAACCGCCCTCCGGGTTTGAGTACACGCGCGGCCTCGGCCAGGGCGGCCTCGGCGGCGGGCACGAACGGGAACGCGCCGAAAGCGGAGAAGACCACGTCGAAGGCGCGGTCCGCGAAGGGCATCCGCTGGGCGTCGGCCTGGACCGCGGGCAGCCGGTACCCGGTCTGCTCGTCGATGCGCCCGGAGTGCTGGAGCTGGCGCCACGCCAGATCGAAGCCGACGACCTCGCGCACCCCTTCGGCCCGCAGCCACCGACCGCACTGGCCGGCCCCGCAGCCGACCTCCAGAACCCTCTCGCCGCTCACGTCTCCGAGCAGTCGCGCGTCAGCCTCGTCGACGCCCTCGGGCGACCAGATGAAGCCGACATCACCGAGGAAGTCTCCGTGTTCGGCCTGGTAGGCGTCGGCCGCACCGTCCCACCAGTACCGTCCGGCCCGAGCGCTCTCACCGCCGGCCACTGTCCGCCGTTCCACCCGGCCGGGCTCCGGATAATCCATCCCGTCGTACACGCTGCTCCTAGGCTGGGCCGACTTCTGGTCTGATACCGATGGACCACAACTCTAGGCCTGGGTCTGCTGGACCCTCTCTTCGGGCTCTTCGGGCTGTGCGGACCCCCCGGATCGTGCGGGCCCGTCGGAGGGCCCTCCCGCGGCCCCCGGCCCGCCGCCCACACCGGCGTCGCGCAGCTCACGGCGGATCAGGACGACCCAGCCCACGATCGCGACGGCGGTGAACACCCACCACTGCACGGCGTAGGAGGCGCTCATGCCGGTGTCCTCCTCTTGGAGGGCGATCCGCTCCGGCGCCGGGTCGGGCACGGGGTCCTGGTCGGTCAGCTCCACGTACCCTCCGTAGATCGGGTAGGGCAGCTCGTCCGCGAGCATGTCCACGTCGACGAACATGATCTGTCCCTCGGGCATGCCGTCACGGTTGCGAAGTCCGGTGTTCTCCTCGGTCTCGCCGATCTGGAGGCGCCCGGTCACCTCGACCCCGCCCTCGGGCACGGGTGGAGCGTCAGGGGTGTCCTGCGCATTCTCACCGCGCTCGATCCAGCCCCGGTTGACCAGGGTCGCGGTGCCGTCTTCGGTGACCAGCGGGGTGAGGACGTGGAATCCCACTCCCTCGGAACCGTCCCGGTTGCGCAGCAGCACCTCGTTGTCCTGGTCCCAGGTGCCGGTGGCCTCGACCGTGCGCCAGCGGTCGTCTGCGGCGACGTCCTCCCCAACGGAGGCGAGTTCGCCGACGGGGACGGCGTCCGCGGCGACGTTGTCGCGCTGCAGGTTGACCGCCGCGCTGCGCTGCTCGGCCCGGTCCAACTGCCAGAACCCCAGCCAGATGAAGGCGGGCACCAGGATCAGGACCATCGCGTGGAAGGCCATCATGCGTTTGGAGAACAGGACTTTGAGCACGTCTCCGAGGTTATGAGACGTTCCCCCGCGCCCCGCACTGCCCCCGGCTCGGCACCCGTCCCCGGTTCAGGAGTCGAGCAGACGGAAGGGGCCGCCGGGCGACCGGCGACCCCTTATACGGCGGACCTTACGCTTCGTCGGCGGTGACCAGGGAGGCCTTGCGCTTACGGGCGAAGTAGAGAACGGCGCCACCGGCACCGACGGCGGCCAGGGCGGCGGCGACGAGGCCGCTCAGGGCACCACCGGTGACGGCGAGCTGCTCGTCGGCCTGGTCGTTCGGGGCGGGCTTGTCGTCGCCCTTGCCGGAGTCGTCCTCTTCCTTCTTCCCGTCGTCCTTGCCGTTGTCCTTGTCGTCGTCCTTACCGTTGTCCTTGTCGCGGTCCTTGTCCTTGCCGTCGTCCTTGTCCTTGTCCTCGTCCCGGTCCTTGTCGTCGTCCCGGTCCTTGTCGTCGTCCTTGTCTCCGGGGTCCTCGTCGTCGGAGATCTTCTCGACGCAGGAGGCCTCGGCGATCCCGAGAACGGAGACGGCGTTGCCGCAGATGTCGACGGCGGCGTCGACGGGAACGACCACCTGGTTGCCGCTGGCCACACCACCGGAACCGTCGGTGGAGGTGGATGCGGAGTCGGCTTCGTTGTCCGGCGAGGCGTGGATGATGTTGATGATCGTGTTGCACTCGGCGCTGGCGCCGCCCAGGACGGCAACGGAGTTGCCGCAGATGTCGACGGCGGCGTCGACCGGCAGGACGATCTGGTTGCCGCTGGCCACACCACCGGAACCGTCGCTGTAGGTACCGGCGGCGTCGTCGCCCTCCTCCTCCAGGGCATCGACGACCGCGACGCAGTCGGACTCGGAGATCCCAGCGGCGGCAACGGAGTTGCCGCAGGCGTCCACGGCGGCGTCGACCGGCAGGACGATCTGGTTGCCGCTGGCCACACCACCGGAACCGTCGGTGCTGGTTTCGTCGGTGGCGGTGCCCTCGTCACTGCTCTCGTAGAGGACCTCGGACACCTTGGTGCATTCGGCCTTCGAGATGCCGAGGACCGCCAGCGAGTTGCCGCAGAGGTCGGCTTCGATGTCGACGGGAACAACGACCTGATTTCCGCTGCCCACGCCGCCGGACCCGTCTGTCTCGGTATCGGCGAACGCCGCGCTGAACGGCGCGAGCACCAGTCCCGCGGTCAGAGCGGTGGCGAAGGAGTAACGGAGCGTGTTTCGCATAGTGCGGCTTGGACCTTTCAGGAAGACTGCCAGGGGATGCGCTGAGCGGGGCGCGGTACCGCGTGCCGGGACCGGCACCGCCGTCGCGGTCACCCGGGGGCACACGGCGAACGGGCCCGTCCTCGGTAGCACCGGGACGGCGGGGTGACCCGTTTCGACATACAGGGATGGTGGCCGGGCTTTTCGGATCCCGTTCCAATGAGAACCACCAACGGACCGAAACGCTAGCAGCCAATGGGCTCGCGCACGCGTTTTCCACAAATGTTTACTCGCACTATGAACACTCCTTGAACATGTTCAGACACGAAGTGAGATCAATGCAGTTCAAGAGATCTTACTTGAACACACACAGAGAAGGATCAACAACTCTGAGTGATTAATTGGCTCAAAAAAATCCCCCCTCGCTTTCACTACAAACCACTAAGGAACTTCGTAGATTCGTTTCTTCGAACCCCGCAGGTGCCTCATACCTTGCGCCCATATTTGAGCAGTACACACTTTATGACCGACTTGCGAAGGGCGCATCCAGGACATCCACCCGCTGAGGGGCTCCGAGCCAACCCCGAATGCCCACCAGGAGCACCACTTCGGGCAAGAACAACAAAACCGCTGGTCAAGTGCGCGTACCCTCGGTCCAGCGGGTCACCAGCCAGCCAACGCCCCGCCAACGCCGAACAAACGAATCGAGCGACCTCCGGAGGGCATGCGCCCACGGAGAGTAGGAAAGCGGTGACAGGTAGGGGCCTGCCGAGGGCATCCATCCAGTCACGACGGCCAACCGGAGTCAGTGGGACCGCGTCCTACCGGACGGACATGCCCTCTGACTCCCCCGCCCCCACTGGAGCATGCATGCACCCGGAACGTCCGCGCCCACGCCAGCGCAGGTTCGTCGCGGCAGGAGCCGCGACCCTCGCACTCGTCCTCGTCGCCGCCTGTTCCTCGGCAGACGCCCCCGAGCCAGTCGAGGAGGGGGCCGTCGAGCCCCAGGCCTCGTCCGAGCCCGCGGCCGAGCCCTTCACCGTCGCCTTCGGCGGAGACGTGATGTTCGAGGGGATGCTCCTACCCCTCCTCGACGACCCGGCGACCGCGCTCGACCCCATCTCCGACGAGCTCTCTGCGGCCGACCTCTCCATGGTCAACCTGGAGACCGCGGTCACTGAAGGGGGCACGCCCGTTCCCGACAAGGAGTTCGTCTTCCGCGCCCCGTCCAGCGCCTTGGAGGCCCTGGACGCCGCGGGCGTGGACGTCGCCACCGTCGCCAACAACCACGGCATGGACTTCGGTGAAGAAGGGCTGCTCGACACCCTCGACAACGCGGACGCTTCCCCCGTGGCACTCGTGGGCGCGGGCCGGGATATCGACGAGGCCTACGCTCCGCACGTCGCCGAGGTCAACGGGCAGACGGTCGCCATGTTCGGCGCTACCGACGTACTCGATGAACACCTCATCCCCGAGTGGACCGCCGCGGAAGACAAGCCCGGTCTGGCCTCCACCAAGTACGACATGAAAGAGCAGATGCTCGAGGCGGTCTCCGAGGCCGCCGACGAGTACGACAACGTCGTCACCTACCTGCACTGGGGCCTGGAGGGCGCCCACTGTCCGCTCCCGCACGCGCCGGAGCTGGCGGACGAGCTCATCGAAGCGGGGTCCACCGCCGTAGTCGGCGGACACGCGCACGTGCTGTCCCCCGGCGGGTTCCAGGGCGAGGCCTACGTGCACTACGGCCTGAGCAACTTCGTGTTCTACAACTTCGAGGGGCCCACCGCGGAGACCGGCGTGCTCACCCTGACCTTCGACCAGGGCAGCGTCCTCGAGGCCGACTGGGCCCCGGCCCAGATCCAGGGCGGCGTCCCGGTCCCTTACGAGGGCGATGCCGCCGATCAGGCGCACGAGACCTGGGTGGACATGCGCGAGGAGTGCGGCCTGCCGCTCACCGACTCCCCGGCCTGAGCACACGTTCCGAGAACTCTGCTCGGATCGTCCACCGTCCCCGCATCCGCCGATCGGAGGACCCCAGGGTCCACCGCATCCGCAGCCGGGTGGACGATCCGCCGCGACACCCTCCGGGCCCATCCTCGAACCATGCGGAACACCGAGGTACACCCTTCCAGCCCCGCCCCTCACCAGAGCGCCTCCGCCGCGGCCAGCCCGGTTCCCGCAGGCCGCCGCGTTCTGGCCCCGGACCTGGCCCGGGGCGTGATGCTTTTGGTCATCGCGCTCGCGCACACGCACCTCTTCACCGTCCTCATCGGCGGTGACGGGGCCGCCCCCTCCGCCACGGACCGGATCGTCACAGCGGGCACGGTCCTGTTCGTCGACTTCCGCGGCTACCCCATGTTCGCGGCGCTGTTCGGCTACGGCCTCGCCCAGATCTACCGGCGCCGGACCGAACAGGGGCACGAGTGGCCCTGGGTCCGGAGCCTGCTGCGCCGCCGTGGCCGCTGGCTCATCTTGTTCGGCGTGCTACACGCGGCGCTGCTCTTCTTCGGCGACATCCTGGCCGTCTACGGACTGCTGGCCCTGGTCTTCGCAGGGATGCTGCGGTACCGCGACCGGGCACTGGTCATCGTGGCGGCGGCCTGGCTGCCGCTGTCAGCACTCCTCCACTCCCTGGTCGCCGCCGAAGAGGCGGTGACCGGTCAGAGCGGTTTTCCGTCGATGCCCGAGGGTTTCCTGCACGAACTCCTCTTCCGCCTGGGAGTGTTCGCGGTCACGGGCGCGATGATGTTCGTCAGCGCCCTCGTTCCGTTCCTGGTCGGGGTGCTGGCGGGACGGCACCGCCTCCTGGAGGAGCCGGACCGGCACCTGCGCCTCCTCCGCGCGGCCGCATATGTCGGCATACCCCTGTCCGTGCTGGGCGGAGTGCCCCTCGCACTGAACAAGTCCGGGGTCTGGGCGGACCCCACCCCCTTGGACGCCCTACTCTCCGGGGGCCTCCACCAGGTGACCGGCTACGCGGGCGGGTTCGGATACGCGGCCCTGATCGCCCTGGTCGCCGCCCGTCTGGCCGACCGCCAGGCCCCGGCCGCCCTAGCCCTGGCCGCCTTGGGGCAGAGGTCCCTGACCTTCTATCTGGCGCAGTCGGTGGTCTGGGCCGCGCTGTTCGCCTCGTACACACTCCACCTACAACTGACGTCCCCGGCTGTCGGCGCCGGCATCGCGGTGGCCGTATGGCTGACCACCGTGATCATCGCTGACCTCATGCGCCGCCGGAACGCGCGCGGACCGGCCGAGGCCGCACTGCGCCGCCTCACCTACGGACCGTCCCGTTGAACGCCCCGGGGCCCGGGCGGACCCGGCGTCGGCCCCAGGGCCCAGGCCCCGGAGTTCGGGGTCCGAAAGTGCTCAGGACACCGCCAGCCCGTACCGGTCGGCCACCGCTTCGATCTCCGTCAGGAGCGCCCGGCGCCTGGCGGCACCGAGGTAGGAGGCCCGCACACCGTTACGGGCCATCCGCACCAGGCCCTCGGCGCCCACCAGGCCGTGCCCAACCCCGTACTCGCCGGTGAGGTCACTACCGAACATGGTGGGGTCGTCGCTGTTGAGGGTGACCATCAGGCCGGCGTCGAGCATGGCTGGCAGCGGGTGCTCCTCGATCCGCGACACGGCGCGGGTGCAGAGGTTGGAGGTGGGGCTGACATCCACGGGGAGCTGCTCGTCCACCAAACGCCTGACCAGCGCGGGATCCTTCATCACGTCGATCCCGTGGCCGATCCGCTCGGCACCCAGCACGTCCAGCGCCTCTCGTACCCGCTCCGGGCCACCGTGTTCCCCCGCATGCGGCAGGCTGGCCAGCCCCGCCGCCCGCGCCCTGCCGAACACGTCCGCGTACTGTCCCAGCGGGGTCTCGACTCCACCGACGCCGAACCCGACCACGCTCGGCGGCCCGTCCCGGAGCACGGCCTCGACCGTCCTCTCGGCAGACTCCACGCCGAAGTCGGCGGGGAAGTCCGGGATCCACCTCAGCTGGATGCCGTGCTCGCGTTCAGCGTCCATCCGAGCGCGCTCGATCCCGTCGAACACCACTTTCGATGGCACCCCCCGCATGAGGTGGGCGTAGAGGCTCACGTGCACCTCCGCGTAGCGCACGTTCTGCGCGACCAGCCGCTCGGCGACGACCGAGGTCAGCAGGGCGAAGTCGGCTTCCTCCCGCAGCGTGCCCACCGACGCCAGGTAGACCTCCACGAAGTGCGGGAAGTCGGTGAAGGCATACCACTGGGTCAGCTCCGCCAAAGTGTCCGGCAGGTCCTCGACGCGGTGCCGCTTGGCCAGCTCGAAGAGGGTCTCAGCGGGCATCGAACCCTCAAGGTGGACGTGCAGCTCGACCTTGGGCAGGTCCCGGACGAGCGACCCGACGAAAGTGGGGGAATTCTGTTCCATAGTGCCAACCTAAGAGCGTGGTGGGACCGCTGGCCACCGCCGTAGCTTTACGGACATGACCTCCCAGAAGCAGAACCCGCAGCCCGTCAGCCCCAACGCACCGCGGCCCTCCGCCTCCCAGGTGACCGGTGCCCGCATCGCGATCTACGCCCAGCGCCACCCCGTCGGCTACGCCGCCCGCGGCGCGCTACTGGCTGGAGCCGCCACCGTCGCCCTCATGTTCCTCGCCGCCACCCCGGCACTGAGCGACCCGTCCGGCGCACCCCGGTGGGTCATGTCCGCATTCCCGGCCGCAGGGTTCGTCGCCGCCCTGCTCATCGGCTCGCTGCTCTTCATGCACGGCCGAGGGCTGCCGGACGTGACGGAGACCGACGCCGTCCGGTACGCCTCGGCCAAGCTCCAGGCGGCCAGCGGCGCACCCGGCCCGGACGAGGAGATCAACCGGTCGGCCCGCCAGCTGTCCGACCACCTCGTGCGCACGAGCGCACCGTCGTACGCCGTCGCGCCGATCATGATCGTCTTCGCCCTCATCTCAGCCCGGCCCCTCGCCGAGGTCCTCCCCCCGGGGTTCGAGCCGGTGATGCTGACGCAGCTCATCCCCAGCTTCGTCCTGGCCGTGCTCATGGGTGTCCTGTACTTCAGTGCCAAGCGCTGGCACGAGCGTTTCGCCGCATTCCGTGCGGCCTACGACCGCGCCGCCGACTGACCGCGGCGCGGACCAGGCCTCGGACGCACGGCCCGACCACAGCGGAGGATCCCGCCCCGCAGAGCCCAACAAGGAGCAGAACGGATGCCACCGCAGTACCCGCAACCACTCAACCCCAACGCACCGCGGCCCACCACCTCCCAGGTGACCGGCGCCCGTATCCAGATCTACGCCCAGCGCCACCCCGTCGGCTTCGCCGTCCGCGGCGGGGTGACCGCCGGAGCGGTCACCACCCTCCTGGCCCTGGCCACCGCCGCCCCGTCCCTGGCCGACCCGGTCAACGTCCCGGGATGGACCCTGGTCGCGATGGGCTGCGCGACACTCATCGGCGGCCTCGCGAGCGGCCTACTCCTGTACCTCCTCGGGCGGAACCTGCCCATGGTGGCGGAGACCAACGCAGCCCGGTACGCCTCGGCCAAGCTCCAGGCGGCCAGCGGCGCACCCGGCCCGGACTGCGACACCAACCGCCTGGCCCGCCAGCTGTCCGAACATTTCGTGCACACCAGCAACCCCGTCTACTACGTGATCGCGATGGTCGTCGCCCTGGCGTTCATCGCCCTACTGCCCCTCGTCGATGTCGTCGGCCCAGGGGTCGACTTCGGGAACCTGTTCCAGTCCTCGACGCTCTTCCCGATCGGCGTGGCGGTGACCTTTGCGTTCATGGCCCTCAAACCCCAACACGACGGCTTCAGGGCCTACCGCGAGGCCTACGACCGCTCGGTCGGCGACTGACCCCTGGCTGCGCACCGGGACCGCCGGGACCGTGCACCGGGGTGCGTGACCCCCGGGGCCGCCGGGCCCCGGGCAGGGCCAGGATCATTCCGTCGGCAGCCCGCCGTTCACCCGGCGCGGGACGCCGAGCGGGTTGCCGTCCGCAGCTCCGGGGGAAGCAGCGTCTGCGGCACCGACTGGTAGGTCACCGGCCGCAGGAAGCGCCGGATCGCGGTACTGCCCACCGAGGTGTGGAGGGGCGCGGTCGTCGCGGGGTAGGGCCCGCCGTGGGTCATCGCGTGCGTGACCGCCACCCCGGTCGGCCAACCGTTCCAAATCACCCGTCCGGACACCGCGGCGCCCAAGGCCAGCAGGGCAGGAGCCATCGGGTCGTCCTCCTCACCGTGGACGGTGACGGTGAGCTGTCCGTGCAGGGCACCGCCCACCTCCAGCAGACGGCGTTCGTCGGGGTAGGCGACCACCAGGGTGGCGGGGCCGAAGCACTCGGCCAACAGGGCCTCGGAGTGCTCCAGTAGGGAGTCCAGGTCCGTTCGGAGCAGCGTGGGCGACCAACCCTCAGCGGTGTCCCGTCCCCGAACCAGCACCTCCGTGTCCGGATGTTCGGTCAGCGCTTCGACGCCCCGGCCGAACCCGTCGGCCACCCGGTCGTTGAGCAGCGGTGCCGCTTCCCTGCTCTCGAGGTCGGTGACCAGTGCGTCCAGCTTGGCGCCCTCGGGGACGAACACCACCCCGGGTTTGGTGCAGAACTGGCCGACACCCATCGTGGCCGAGCCGGCGTAGCCCTCCAGGATCTCGTCACCGCGGGCGGCCATGGCGGCCCGGGTCACGAAGACCGGGTTGACACTGCCGAGCTCCCCGTAGAACGGGATCGGGTCCGGGCGCGACGCGGCGAGGTCGTACAGGGCGCGCCCACCGGGAAGGGATCCGGTGAATCCGACCGCCCGAGTCTGCGGGTGCGTCACCGCCCGCTTGCCCGCCTCGAAGCCGTTCACCAGGGAGAACACACCTTCGGGTGCGCCCGAGTCCTCGAGCGCGGCGCTGACGAGCTCCGCGGTGCGCCGGGCCAGTTCGGGGTGGCCGGGGTGTGCCTTGACCACGACCGGGCACCCGGCGGCCATGGCGGAGGCGCTGTCGCCGCCGGCCGTGGAGAAGGCGAAGGGGAAGTTGCTGGCACCGAACACCACCACCGGGCCGAGCGGAACGAGCAGGCGCCGCACGTCCGGCCTGGGTGTGCCCCAGCCCGGGTCGGCCGGGTCGACCATCGCCTCCAGGTACGCGCCCTCCTCCAGAACGTCCGCGAACAGGCGGAGCTGGAAGGTGGTCCGGGCGAGCTCGCCTCGGCAGCGTGCCTCAGGGTAGTGGGCCTCGGCCATGGCCACGGGAACGAGATCGTCAGCGGCAGCGTCCAAGGCCTCAGCGACGGTCCGAAGCGAGCGGGCACGTTCGGAGGCGGAGAGTGCCCCGAAGAGTGGCGCGGCGGCGGCCGCACGCGCCATGACGGCGTCGAGTTCATCGGGTGTGGTCTCGGGGGCTTCGGTGGTCATGCCAGAACCTCCTGGAGGGGTACGTGCACCGTCTCGGACACTGGCACCACGATGTCACGCCCATCCGGATCGGGCAGAGTTCACCGCTCGGGACGCAATAATACAACTACACAGGGCGACATTCGGGGGCATGGCAGACGATGGGGACATCTACACCCCAGCACCAAGTACCCGCTCCCACCTCGGAAAACAACAGCCCCGTCGCTCAAGGGCAGCCTCACCCGAAGTTCCTGAGAACGAAACTGGATTTTCCCCGGAACCAGGTGATTCCGGAACGGCATCATAGGCGGTGTGATGACTAATTCCCGAAGTTCAACGCCCCCGCGCGCGCGGAGGTCCCCCGAAGGACCGAACTCATCCTCCGCGTCGCGTGAGAGCCGTGGACCTGCCAGCGTCACCCACGACGAACTCGCGTTCGCCCAAGCCCCTCTGCGCAGGCTCCCGGCCCAACAGCGCAGCATGGTCCGGGTCCAACGAATGCTCGACTGCTGCGCCGACCTCCTGGACGAGGTGGGCTACGCCAATCTGTCCACCACCCGGATAGCCGAACGCGCCGGCGTGGCGATCGGCTCCGTCTACCAGTTCTTCCCGGGCAAGAAGGCGATCACCCAAGCCCTGGGACTCCGCTTCCTAGACCAGTTCAGCGCCCGGGTCACCGAACGCCTGGCCGACGCTTCCTTCACCCACTGGACCGTCGCCGTCGACGCGATCATCGACGAGTACATCGACATGCACCGCAACGTGCCGGGGTTCCGCAGCCTGCACTTCGGTGACATAGTCGACCCACGGCTCCTGAACGGCGGGAGCGAGAACAACCGAGTCATCTCCGTGCGGCTGCGGAAGATCATCGTCTCCGTCACCGGGATACCCGACGACGACGAGCTCGACCGCGCCATCCACGTCGCCGTCGAGGCCGCCGACGCCGTTCTCAAGCTCGCCTTCCGCGACAATCCCGACGGAGACCCTGCCCTCGTCCACGAGGCCAAGTGCCTCGTCAGCGGCTATCTGTCCCACTTCTCCGAACGCAAAGGAGGCAATCGACCGTGGTAGTAGACGCGTCGGCCCCCTCCCGTCCGGTCACCGGGACCGCCGCGGGCGTGCCTTTCCTCGCGCTTCCCCCGGCCGTGGCGACCGATGCCCCGGCACCGCTCGTGATCGGCCTGCACGCCTTCGAACCACCGCGCAGTGAGTCGGCTCTGGCCGGGGCCGTCCCCATGGTCTCGCTCCCGGCCTGGCGCGTCTACCTCGGGCTGCCCCTTTTCGGCGCCCGCCTGCCTGAGGGCGGGGTTGCCGAGATCAACCGGCGGGGGGAGCGCGACTACCTCGTCGAACTCTTCGCCCCCGTGGTCGAGGAAGCCGCCGCCGAGCTCCGCCGCGTCACCGAGGAGCTGCGCACCACCTTCCCGGTCACGGACGCCCCGGTCGGCCTGGTAGGCGTGGGTGCCGGAGCCACCGCCGCCCTCCTCACCCTGGCCGAGGACCGGCTCCGGGTAGGCGCGGCCGCTGCCATCAATCCCATCATCGACCCCGCCCATCTGGTCGCCGCGCGCGAGCGCCGCACCGGAACCCCGTACCGCTGGAGTGCCCAGGCCCAGCAGACGCGGGGCTGGCTGGACTTCACCGCCAGAACCGAGGAGATCTCGCACACCGCGGCTCCACTGCTCGTCGTCAGCGGAGGACGGGACGAGGTCGCCCCGCCCGAACACGGCCGAGCCTTCCACGACCACCTGCGCACACAGGGGGAGGACCATGCACTCCGTCACATCGTGGTGCCCGACCTCGCCCACGCGATCGGCCCCGAACCGGGCCTCGAACCCGGTCCGCTCACCCCCGCGGGGGTGCTCACCGATCGGGCTCTCACCGAGTGGTTCCACCAGCACCTGACGCCTTCCCCGCAGGTACGGCGCGCCTCCGACGCCTGAACGTCCCCGAGCTCCGCCCCGGCCGCAACCGCAGAGCACGGTGGCGCGCGACGTTCACCCGCCGCACCCCCACACCTCTCCCCGAGGCCGCTTCCCGGATTCCGCCGCGACAGCCAGTACACGTTCCATGGGATCATCCAGGGGCGACCGCCTCCGCGGTCCCACCTGATCCGTTTCGACTCATCCACCAGGAGGGCGAACCACGTGACGGAACCGGCACCGGTCTTTGCCAGCGGGGTCGACAACGAGCGGCTGAACGCGCAATTGCGCTTCATCCTCGAAGTGGACAAACTCAAGCGCGTCCTACGGCAGAACCTGCTGGTGGACGGCTCCCGTAGGGAGAACTCCGCCGAACACTCCTGGCACCTGGCTCTGTCTGCTCGAACCTTTGCCGAGCACGCACCCAAGGGCACCGACATCGAACGTGTCACCGAGATGCTCGTCATCCACGACATCGTCGAGATCGACGCCGGCGACACCTTCCTCTTCGACCAGAAGAACGCCGAGACCCAGGCCGCCCGTGAGCAGGCCGCAGCCGACCGGCTCTTCCCGCTCCTCCCCGAGGACCAGGCCGCTCGCGCCCGCGAACTCTGGGACGAGTTCGAGGCCCGCGTCACCCAGGAGGCACGTTTCGCGCGCGCCGTGGACCGGCTGTCCCCGATGCTCGCCAACTGGCACAACGAGGGCGGTGCCTGGGTCAGGTTCGGTGTCACCCGGGCCGAGGTCGTCGAGAAGGTGAAACTGATCTCGGAGGGCTCCGAAGCCTTGGGGTCCTACGCCACCGCCCTGATCGACGACGCCACCCGGCGCGGCTACCTCCGCACCTGAGACATCCGGTCAGACCCGGCCCAGGACCAGCTGAACGGCCGCGGTCAGTCCCACGATCACCACGCACACGCGCAGCGCCGTCGGGCTGAGCTTCCGGCCGTACGTGGCGCCCAGGTAGCCGCCGACGATCGTGCCGGCCGCGATGAGGAGCACCACGGGCCATGCCGGCGAGGCGAGCACGATGTAGAACATGGCCGCTGTGCTGTTGGCGATGGTCGTGAGGGCGTTCTTGAGCGCGTTGATCCGCTGGATGTCGTCGTCCAACGCGGTGCCGAGGATGCTCAGCAGGATAATGCCCTGGGCGGCGGCGAAGTAGCCGCCGTAGGTGCCGGTCGCGTAGGCGCCAACCGGCAGCCAGGGGCCGCCGTCCCGGGCCGCGGGCTTGCGGGAGCGGACCCACTTGGTGATGCGCGGCTGGAAGATGATCAGCACGCACGCGGCACCGATCAGGAACGGCACCACGGTCTCGAAGACACCCGAAGGCAGGTTGATCAGCAGCAGCGCGCCCGTCATCGCGCCCAGGAAGGCCATGCCGCCGAGGCGGATCAGCCGGCGCTTCTGCCCCGCCAGCTCACGTCGGTAGGCGATGGTGCCGCTGAGCGTACCCGGAGCCAGGCCGATGCTGTTGGAGACGGTCGCGGTGATCGGCGGGTAGCCGAGCGCGAGCAGTACCGGGAAGGTGAAGAGGGTCCCCGAACCCGCGATGGCGTTGATGCCTCCGGCCGCCACACCGGCCAGAAGGATGGCCACAGCCTCCCAGAGTTCCATCGTGCCGCTTTCCGATCCGCTGCTCCCCGACGGTCGAGGGCCAGAACAGACTACGAGACCGGAGTGGCGGATCATCGGTCCGGGTCATTGCTAACCACCAAAGTGAGGAGGGCCTCACCGAGGTGAGGCCCTCCTGAAGACCGGTCGTTGAAGGTCGGCGATCAGCTCGGCAACTTCACGACCTCGTTCTGGATGCGCTCGAAGGCGGTGCTGACACCCTGCAGCGCCTGCCCCATCTCCGCAGGGACGATCCAGACCTTGTTGGCGTCGCCCTTGGCGATCTCCGGGAGCTTCTGCAGGTAGTGGTAGGCCAGGACGTCCGGGTCGACCCGGCTCGTGTGCAGTGCCTTGAACACCATGTGGATGGCGTCCGCCTCGCCTCGGGCGCGCGTGGTCTGGGCCTCCGCGTCGGCCTTCGCGGTGAGCGTCTGCGCCTCGGCATCACCCTTCGCCTTGAGGACGGACGCGGAGCGTTCACCCTCGGCCCGCAGCACCTGGGCCTGCTTCTCACCCTCGGCGCTGAGCAGCTCGGCACGCTTCTCCCGGTCCGCCCGCATCTGCATCTCCATCGCCTCCTGCACGGAGGACGGCGGCTCGATGCCCTTGAGCTCGATCCGGCTGATCTCGATGCCCCAGTCCCGCGTGGCCTCGTCCAGAACGGACTTCAGCTCGCGGTTGATCTGGTCACGGGAGGTGAGGGTTCCCTCCAGGTTCATTCCACCGATGACGTTACGCAGGGTGGCGAGGGTGAGCTGTTCGACGGCCTGGATGAAGTTGGCGACCTCGTAGGTGGCCCGGTAGGCGTCGGCCACACGTATGTACACCGCGGAGTCGACCTCGACCGCGAGGTTGTCCTCGGTGATGGCCGACTGCGGCGGGAAGCTGACCACCTGCACACGGCGGTCGATACGTTCGCGTACCTGGTCGACGCCGGGGATCACGATGTTGAACCCGGAGCTGAGCGTCCGATGGAACTTGCCGAAACGCTCGACCACGTCCTCCATCGAGTGCGGAACGATTCGCACACTGCGCCAGAAGATGATCAGCAGGACAGCGACGAAAAGAGCGACGATGATGATCGGGGCCGGATTCATCGGCGACCCCTCCCAGCAGCGAACCGGGTGGCGGTGTTCGACAACGGCATCTGGGGCGGCTCCGGATCTCCTGACGGGGGTGGCAGGCAGCGTGCGAGCGGACCGCACCCTCGCGGCCTCGCCCCAGGGGATGATCACAAAGCGCGCCGAAATAGAGCGATCCGCTCACTGAACGTTGACGTTACCCCATATCCACCCGGGGCAACCATATTCGGACGGAAATAGGATTTACGGACTATAGCTTTCCGCCATAAATACAACCCCTATAGCCCTAGACGGCCCTGGCGGTCCAGCGGTCCCCGTCCCGTTCCACCTTGAGGGGCAGGCCGAAAGTCTCGCTGAGGTGCTCGGCGGTCATCACCTCGTCCAGCGGACCGGCCTGAACGACACGACCGTCGCGGATCAACAGGCCATGGGTGAAGCCCGGCGGGATCTCCTCGACGTGGTGGGAGACCACGACCAGCACGGGAGCGGCCTCGTTGTTGGCCAGTTTGCCCATGCGGCGCAACAGGTCCTCCCGACCGCCCAGGTCCAGCCCGGCCGCGGGTTCGTCGAGGACCAGCACCTCCGGGTCGGACATCAGCGCGCGGGCGATCAGCACCCGTTTGCGTTCGCCTTCGGAAAGCGTGTGGAAGTAGCGGTCGGCCAGATCACCGACGCCCCAGTGACCCAGCAGCGCACGGGCCCGGCCGTAGTCGGGGGTCCCGTACTCCTCACGGAACCGGCCCACATAGCCGTAGGCGGCGCTGAGAACCAGGTCGATGACCGGCGTGTCCTCTTCGATCCTGGCGGACACAGAGGCACCCGCGTAGCCGATCAGCGGCCGCAGCTCGAAAACGTCCACGCTCCCGAGGTGTTCTCCGAGGATCTCCACCTTGCCCGAGGTCGGAAACAGCTGGCTCGAGGCCACGTTCAGCATGGTGGTCTTCCCAGCGCCGTTGGGCCCGAGGATGGCCCAGCGCTCACCCTCAAGTACCGACCAGTCGACCCCGTCGAGCAGGTTCGCTCCGCCACGCCGCACCGTGACCCCGTTCAGGCCCAGAACACGCCCGTCCATCGTTCTCCTTCTCGTCACGTCCCACGCCGGTGCACGGGCCGCCCTACCCTGAAGTAATGCATTTGACGTCCGCACCGCTCGTCGCCTGGGGCAACGCCTGGCTGTCCGGACACGTGGGCCTGGACGACGCCGTCGACGCCGTCGAACGCCGGAGCGGCCCCAACCTGATCGGGACAGTACCGCCAGGGGACCTGCCGTTCGACAGCGGTGTATCGCTGCGTGCCGCACTGGTGCACCTTCGCAGCCTGGGGTTGTCCGCGTTCCGGTTGGCCCTGCCCGCCCGGGGGGACCCGTTCGGTCTGGTGGGCCCGGCCGAACTCAACCAGGCCGCCATCGAAGCTCAGGAGGGGGTACTGGTGCAGCTCACCGAACAGCAGATGGGCATGGTGCCCTATGCCGACCGGCGTGGTTCATCCTACGTGGGCGTTTCGTGGATCCCGTATCGGGCCAACGACGCCGTTCCCCAAGTCCCAGACCTGGCCGAGGCCGAACGGCACCTGAAATTGACCCTGGTCCGCGTCGCCGAACAGCTCGAGGGAGTGGACGACGTGGCGTCCTTCACTCCCGCCGTGCACGCATCACTCGGAGACCTCGGAGATTCCGGGGTGCCCCCACTCGCCCGCGGCTACCCGCCGCGCGCCCACAGGGTCGCGACACAGGCCGATCGGTTGGGCAAGGTGGTGGAACTCGCCGAACCCGGCTCCGGTCGCGGCATCAGCGCCCACCAGGCGCGTCTGCGCGCCGAAGCCCTGCGAGATCTGGACGCCGCCGTCCGCCGCGCCCAGGTCGCCGCACACGCTGCTATAGAGCTTCCCTGAATAAAGTGCGACCCTGGTGGAGGAGTGAGGAATTCTCGGGGTCGGGCCAGGGGGATTACCTGATCCGCGGCCGACCGTTCACACCCATACTTGGATGGTGAGGCCGTTCGTGGCCGACCCTTAGAGGAGGAGAGCCGTCATCATGCAGCCCGAGCACATCCGAGCTTCCGACGCGGACCGGGACAAGGTTGCCGAACGGCTCCGTGAAGCCATGGCCGAAGGCCGACTCAGCCCGGTCGAGCACGAAGAGCGGCTGGACACCCTCTACAAGGCGAAGACCATCGGCGAGCTGGCCCCGATCGTCTCCGACCTACCCGGCTCGTACGCTCCCCGCCCCGACCACGACATGGAAGTACTCGGCAGCGAGGCCCGAGACCTCGCCGGCCAGAGCAAGGGCTCCGAGAACCTCGTAGCGGTCTTCGGCGGCTGTGAACGCCGCGGCCGCTGGCTGGTCGAGCCGCGCACGAACGTCTCGGTCCTGTGCGGTGGCGTCGAACTGGACCTGCGCGAAGCGGTGCTGAGCCAGCACGAGGTCACCATCCAGCTCGCGGTGATCCTCGGGGGAGTGGATATCAAGGTGCCCCACGGCGTCCGCGTGATCAACAACACGTCCGCGATCCTCGGCGGCACGGATCTACACGGAACGGATCAAGTCACGGATCCGAACGCACCAGTTGTCCACCTGACCGGGACTTGCATGCTCGGTGGTGTCGACGTCAAAGCCAAGAAGGTCAAGAAGAAGCGCCGCAGGTGACGTCCACATAGTGGACGAGCTGCGGAAACCTCAGCCCCAAACCGCCACTCCCGTCCCATGGCCAAGTAACGTGGACAGCGCCATGAGTGATGAATCCACGTTGTTGGTCACGGTGACCGGACACGACCGTCCGGGCATCAGTGCACGCCTGCTGAGCACCCTTTCCGTCTTCCCGGTCACCATCATCGACCTCGAACAGGTCGTTCTGGGCAACCGCCTCGTCCTCGGCACCGTCCTGGACGTGGACGAACGGGTCGCCCCCGGAGTCAGCCGCCAGCGCGTCTTCGAAGAGGTCCGCGCGGCCCTGGACAAGACCACCGTCGACCTCGACATGGAGGTCGAATACGGCGACGGCAACGGCCGCGTCAACGATGTTTCCTCAGAGCGACTCCACGTCACCGTCCTAGCCGACCCCCTCCGCCCCGGAGCCCTAGGCGCCATCACTTCCTGTGTGGCCCGCTCCGGAAGCAACATCGACCGCATTGAGCGGCTCTCCGGCTATCCCGTCACCTCCGTGGAGATGGAGATCTCCGGCGGCAACCCGGACCAGCTCCGCGCCGAACTGGCCATGGAATCCGCCACCCAAGGGGTGGACGTAGCCGTTCAGTCCAGCGGTCTGCACCGCCGCGGCAAGCACCTCGTCATCATGGACGTCGACTCGACCCTGATCCAGGGCGAAGTCATCGAACTCCTCGCGGCCCACGCCGAATGCCAAGACGAAGTCGCCAAGGTCACCGAGGAGGCCATGCGCGGCGAGCTGGACTTCGAGGAATCACTTCGCCGCCGCGTCGCCCTACTCAAGGGCCTGGACGCCGCAGCCATCGACCGCGTCCGCGAAGAAATCCAACTCACCCCGGGCGCCCGCACCCTGGTTCGCACGCTGAAGCGCCTCGGCTACGAGTGCGGCATCGTCAGCGGCGGCTTCACCCAGATCACCGACGTCCTCGTCGAACGCCTCAACCTCGACTACGCGGCCGCCAACACCCTCGAAATCATCGACGGCAAACTCACCGGCGAACTCCTCGGCCCCATCATCGACCGCAAGGGCAAAGCAACAACCCTCCAGCGCTTCGCCGAGGAATCCGGGGTCCCCCTGGCCCAAACCGTCGCCATCGGTGACGGGGCCAACGACCTCGACATGCTCCAAACCGCAGGTCTCGGAGTGGCCTTCAACGCCAAACCAGTAGTCCGCCGCCAAGCGGACACCTCGGTGAACCTGCCTTACCTGGACACCATCGCCTTCATCCTGGGCATCACCCGCGAAGAAATCGAAGCCGCCGACCTCCACGGCTAAAAGCCTCAGCCCCCGACCAAACCTTCAGTACCGCACGCCCGCAAACGTAGAGCGCACACGCCAGTCACGGTGGGTGGGGGTCTGTGAGCAGGGCCGCAGGGAACCACCGCACCCGCAGGGGACCTGCCACACCCAAGAACAAACCCCCACCCACCAATTCACATGTTCACAAGTAGACACAAAAAAAGGGGGGTCGCCCCCGCAGGAACAACCCCCCCAAAGAAAAACCGTGGCAGCGACCTACTCTCCCACCCCACCACAGGGCAGTACCATCAGCGCAAGGAGACTTAACGACCGGGTTCGAAATGAGACCGAGTGTGACCCTCCTGCCAAAACCAC
>NZ_BAAGZJ010000087.1:0-33296 GCF_054778635.1 Nocardiopsis nanhaiensis | reverse complement strand
GCCGGTGGCGGACGGCGCGCCGTCCGGGTGGTCGGACAGCCGGGCGGCGAGCCGTTCGGCCTGGGCCGCGAGCGCCGACCCGTCGCGCGCGGACAGCAGCCAGGCGGTCCGCTTCTCCACCAACGGCCCGACGGTTCCCGAAGGCTGCCGAGTGCTCTCGGTCGGCTCCGAAGCGGTTTCGGGAGCCTCTTCCAAGACGAGGTGGACGTTGGTGCCGCTGATGCCGAAGGACGACACAGCTGCTCGCCGCACCCGTTTGCCGCGAGACCACTCCCGTGCCTCGGGCAGGGGCCGCACACCGCCCGAGGCCCAGTCGACCAAGGGTGAGGGACGGTCGGCGTGCAGGGTCCTCGGAAGCTGTTCCCGGCCCAGGGCCAGCACCATCTTGATGATGCCGACGGCCCCGGCCGCCGCCTGGGTGTGGCCCACATTCGACTTGACCGACCCCAACCACAGGGGGCTCAGTTCCGGCCTGGAGCCGAACACCTCCAGAAGCGCCTCGGCTTCGATCGGGTCGCCTAGCTCGGTGCCGGTTCCGTGCGCCTCCACCGCGTCGATGTCGTCGGGGGTCAGCCCGGCGTCGTCCAGCGCCGCCCGGACCACTCGGGTCTGCGCTGGGCCGTTGGGCGCGGTCAGTCCGCTGGAGGCACCGTCCTGGTTGATCGCACCGCCCCTGATCACCGCTAGGACGCGGTGACCGTTGCGCTCGGCGTCCGAGAGCCGCTCCAGGACGAGGGCCGCGGCGCCCTCGGCGAATCCGGTGCCATCGGCCCCGGCACCGAAGGCCTTGCAGCGTCCGTCCGCGGATAGCACACCCTGTTTGGCGGACTCCAAGAAGAGCGAGGGGCCCGACATCACGGTCGCGCCGCCCGCCAAGGCCAGGGAGCACTCGCCCTGGCGCAAAGACCGTGCGGCGAGTTGGACGGCGGCCAGGGAGGAGGAGCAAGCGGTGTCAACCGTCAGCGCGGGCCCCCGCAAACCCAGCGTGTAGGCGATCCTTCCCGAGGCCACGCTGGCAGCGGTGCCGGTCATCAGGTAGCCCTCGGCCCCCTCGGGGATGGGCACCCTGCCCGAGGTCGTGGTCCGGGCGTAGTCGGTCGAGCTGATCCCGGTGAAGACACCGGTGGGCGTCTCGGCCAGGGACGTGGGGTCGATTCCCGCGCGTTCGAGGGACTCCCAGGTGACCTCCAGCATGATCCGCTGTTGGGGGTCCATCGCCTCGGCCTCGCGTGGCGCGATTCCGAAGAACCCGGCGTCGAACCCCGCTACGTCGTCGAGAAACCCGCCGCCCGAGGACATGCCGGGGCGACCGAGCATGTCCTCTACGTCCCACCCCCGGTCGCCGGGCAGGTCGCCGATAGCGTCGGCCCCTCGTTCCAGCAGGTTCCAGAGCGCCTCTGGTCCGTCCAACCCTCCGGGCAGGCGGCACCCCATGCCCACGATGGCAATCGGTTCGGCATCGCGTTCACGAAGCCGCGTGAGCTCCGCGCGAGTGCGTCGTAGGTCGGCCGTGACCCGTTTGAGGTAGTCGAGAACCTGCGCGTCGTCGGTCATGGGCATACCTCGCCGATTCACGTCGCGGCACCTCGGTGCCGGGGGATGGGGTGTGTTGGGTCCGGTTCTTGTGGTCGTAGGTGGCCGGTCTCAGTCGTCCAATGTCTCGTCGATGAGAGAGAAGAGCTCTTCCCTTGAGGTGGCCTCCAGGTCGGGGCCCTCGGCCCTCGCCCCCGTGTAGTCCGACACTCCCGGGTCCAGCCGACCAAGCAGGGCACGTAGCCGGTCCGCGACCACGGCGCTCTCCGTGCCCTCGTACTCGTCGAGGGCTGCGGCGAGGCCGTCCAGGCGTTCCAGGGCGACCTGCTCCGCGCTGCCGAACACGCGTTCCTCGACGTGTCGGGCCAGCGCCTCGCAGGTGGGGTGGTCGAAGGCGACCGCGGAGGGCAGACGGGCCCCGGTGAGCGTGGAGATCCGGTTGCGTAGTTCCACCGCCGTGACCGAGTCCATGCCGAGATCCTTCAGGCCCCGGTCGGACGGGACGGCATCCCCGGACGGGTATCCGAGGATGGCCGCCACGTGGTCGCACACGTGCTCGGTAAGCGCTCGGACCCGTTCGGCGCGCCCCGCACCGGACAACCGGCCCCGCAGATCCTCGCCGACCGGCTCCGAGGCAAGCTCAAGCGGCGCTCCATCGACCACCGTGGTCCCGGAAGGGGCGAGGTCGGTGATCAATGGGCTGGGCCGGTTCGCGGTGTAGGCCACCCGGAAACGCGGCCAGTCGACGTCGGCGACGGCCGACGCGGTCACGTCGTGGTTAAGGACCCGGAACAACCCGTCCAGTGCAGGTTCCGGTTTCATAGTGGGCAGGCCGTGCCGACGCAGGAGCCCCGCCACGGCCTGGCGGCCGGCCATTCCGTCACCCTCCCAGGCACCCCATGCGATCGACGTGGTCGGCAGCCCCCGGGATCGGCGGTAGTGGGCGAAGGACTCGCAGAAGACGTTGCCGGGCGCGTAGTTGCCCTGGCCGGTCACACCGAATACGGCGCCCACCGACGAGTACAGCACGAAGGCCGACAGGTTCAGGTCTCTGGTGAGCGCGTGCAGATGCACGGCACCGTCCGCCTTGGCGCGCAGGACACGGGCGATGTCCGCCGGGCCGAGGTCGGCCAGTGCGCCGTCGTCCAGTTCGGCCGCGGTGTGGAACACGGCGTTAAGGGGAAGGTCCTCGGGCACACCGGACAGGGCTTCGGCGAGCTCGGCGCGGTCGCCCACGTCGCAGGCGATCAGGGTTACACGGGCGCCGACCGCACGGAGCTCGGCTGCTAGTTCCTCCGCCCCTGGAGCCTCGGGTCCGCGGCGGCTGAGCAAGAGGAGGTGTTGCGCTCCCAGCTCGGCGAGTCGGCGGGCCGTGTGCGCTCCGAGTCCCCCGGTGCCGCCGGTGACCAGCACCGTGCCCGACGGTTTCCAGTCCCGGACCCCGGCCTCGCCGAGCGGCGCACGTACGAGCCGCCGTGCCAGAACCATGCGCCCGTGCACCGCGAGTTGGTCCTCGCCCGGTGCAGTCGCACCGGTCAGGATCGAGGCCAGGGCAGTTCCGCTCTCCGGGTCCTCCGGGTCGGGGAGGTCGACCAGACCGCCCCAGTGGTCGGTGTGTTCCTGGGCCGTGACCCGGCCGAACCCCCACAGCAAGGCCGCGGCGGGATCGTTCACGCCGGATCCGCTGTCGACAGCACCACTGGTCAGACACCACAGTCGGGTGTCGATTCCCGTGTCGATCAGGGCTTGGAGGGTGAGGAGCGCGTCCTTATGGGCCGGGTCGGTGGACGGGGGCCGGATCTCGTCAGGGGCCCTGTCCAGCGCGGTGGTCAACAGGACGCCGGAGATGGGCCCTGCCCCGTTCCGCGCGGTGTCGACCAGCGCGGCCAGGGAGTCGCGTCCGGCGTCGGCGGGCAGGTCGAGTACGCGGGTGCGATACCCGCCCGCTTCCAGTGCCGCGACGCAGCCTTGGATCGCCCGCCCGGTCCGGGAGCCGACGAACAGCCAGGTGCCCCGGTCGGTGGGCTCACCGGACGGGTTCGCGGGGTCTGCTGGGGACGCCGGAACGTCCACCCATTCCTCACGGTAGATCCAGTCGTCCATGGAGCCGCCGTTCCCGGCGCCGACGGTGTTCCCGGAGGACCGCTCGAGCGGCTCCGTCGCGGGTCCCGGCCTCCAGTAGCGCTGCCGTTGGAAGGCGTAGGTGGGCAGGTCGACCGGGGTGGAGGCGGCGTCGAACAGCGGGGTCCAGTCGAGGTCGACCCCATGGCTGTGGGCCTGTCCTAGGGCCGTCAGGAAGCGGACCGGGCCACCGTCGTCACGGCGCAGGGTATCGAACGCGGCCACGTCGTCGGCCCCGACCGCCTCGGCGGTCTCCTGGATCGCCGGTGTGAGCACGAGGTGCGGTCCGACCTCGACGAACACGTTGTGTCCGGAGGTGATCAGGGCCTCGGTGGCCTCGGCGAAGCGCACAGTCTCTCGCAGGCCCTGGAACCAGTAGTCGGCATCGAGGGGCCGGTCCAGGAGTTCGCCGGTCAGTGTGGAGTAAAAGGGGATCTCCGGTCGTGCCGGGACGATGCCCGACAGCTCCGACCGAACCCGGTCGCGCAGGACGTCGACGAACGGTGTGTGCGAAGCGTAGTCGACGGCGATCATCCTGGCCCGGACACCGTCGGATTCGCACTCCTCGACCACCCGGGCCACCGCGTCGGGTTCGCCCGCGATGACCGTTGTCGATGGGCTGTTGGCCGTGGCGACGTGGACCCGCTCCGCCCACGGGCCGAGGCGGTCGCGCACGGCCATGATAGGACTCGCCACCGAGGCCATCGCCCCGGTACCGGCCAGTTCGAGCACGGCCCGGCTGCGCAGCGCCACCACCTTCGCGGCATCCTCCAGGGTCAGGGCGCCCGCGATGTGCGCGGCCGCGACCTCGCCCTGCGAGTGGCCGACCACCGCGGCCGGGACCAAGCCGTGCGCCATCCACAGACGGGCTAGGGAGACCATCACCGCCCACAGCGCGGGCTGCACCACATCCACTCGGTCGAGGGCGGGTGCGCCCTCCGCGCCCCGGAGGACGTCGGTCAGCCGCCAGTCGACATGGGGTTCCAGTGCCCGCTCACAGGCGTCGATGTAGCGGGCGAACTCGGCGGATGCGTCCAGAAGCTCGACCGCCATGCCCTCCCACTGGCCGCCCTGTCCTGGGAAGACCAGGACGGTCCGACGGTCCGAGCGGGCCCGGCCCGTGGCTACGGTCGCCCCCGGTGTCCCCGCCTCCAGAGAGGACAGCGCGGCCAGGAGTTCGTCTCGGTCGCGGCCCACTGCCACAGCACGGTATTCCAGGGCCGAGCGTGCCGTGACCAGGGCGAATCCGACGTCGGACGCCGCGAGTTCGGGCCGGGGCCGAAGGTGTTCGCGCAGCCGCGCGGCCTGGGCGGCCAGCGCCTGCGGCGTGCGGGCGGACAGGGGCCAGGCCGCAGCCCCGGTCACCGAAGCGGACCGCGGGCGGACGTCCGCAGGGTTGGTCTTGCCCTTGTCGGGTGTCGGCGGCTCCGGTGCCTGTTCCAGGATCAGGTGGGCGTTGGTGCCGCTCATACCGAACGAGGAGACGGCTGCCCTGCGCGGTCGCCCGTGGTCCGTCCAGGGGCGCGGTTCCTGGAGCAGCCGGACCCCGCTGTCCCAGTCCACGTAGGTGCTGGGTTCGTCAGCGTGCAGCGTGGGGGGCATGACGCCGTGGCGCAGCGCCTCGACAGTCTTGATGACCCCGGCCACCCCGGCCGCAGCCTGAGGGTGGCCGATGTTGGACTTGAGCGAGCCCAGCCCGAGCTCTTGGCCCTCGGGACGCCCACGTCCGTAGGCCGCGATCAGCGCCTGGGCCTCGATGGGGTCGCCCAAGGCTGTCCCGGTGCCGTGGGCCTCCACCAAGTCGACATCGGCCGGGGTCAGTCCGGCGTCGGCCAGGGCCCGACCGATCACCCGGGTCTGGGAGGGACCGTTGGGGGCGGTGAGCCCGTTGGACGCACCGTCCTGGTTGACCGCGCCGCCCCGGACGACCGCCAAGACCTTGTGACCGTTACGTCGGGCGTCGGAGAGGCGTTCCAGCACGACCATCCCCGCTCCCTCGGAGAAGGCGGCGCCGTCGGCGTCACGGCCGAAGGCCTTGCAGCGGCCGTCCGGGGCCACCCCGCGCAGCCTGGTGAACTCGGCGAGGGTGCCGGGGGTCGACATGATCGTCGCACCACCGGCCAGGGCCAGTGAGCAGTCGCCCTGGCGCAGGGCACGGACGGCCAGGTGCAGGGACACCAACGAGGAGGAGCAGGCGGTGTCCACCGTCAGAGCGGGGCCCACCAACCCCAGGCAGTAGGAGATCCGGCCGGAGGCGACGCTCGACGAGACCCCGGTCAGGGTGACGCCGTCCGCGGTGGACCTGTACACGGGGGGTCCGTACTCCTGCTGGACGAGCCCGACGTAGACCCCGGTCTCACTGCCTGTGAGGGAGGTCGGGGCGATCCCCGCGCGTTCGAGCGTCTCCCAAGCCAGTTCGAGCAGGAAGCGCTGTTGAGGTTCCATCGCCTCGGCCTCACGTGGCGAGATGCCGAAAAAGGCCGGGTCGAAGTCGAAGACGTCCCTCAGGAAGGACCCCCGGTCCATATCGACGAGTCGGCCGTCGGCACCGTCCGCCAACAGCTTCGCCAAGTCCCATCCCCGGTCTTCGGGGAAGGGCCCGACCGCTTCCCGCCGCTCTGAGACCAGTTCCCACAGCCGTTCGGGGGTGTCCACGCCGCCCGGCAGTCGACAACCCATACCCACGATGGCGACCGGCTCGGTCCCGGGCCCGCTCTCCAACTCGGCACGGAGCCGGGCGTTCTCCTTCATCGCTGTCCTGAGCGCCGACAACAGGCGCTCGCTTTCACTGCCCATCGCAAGCTCCTCGTCAAACACTCGGGCCCCGCAGGGCGAGGTCCACCAGTTCATCGAGGCCCATCCCGTCGATGTCGTCCTCGTTTCCGCCCTCCGGGCGGGGAGTGTCACCCCGGGGATCGACCACCCGCTGAGTGGCGGGCTCGGGTTCCGGGGAAAGCAGACCGCCGAGCAGTCGCGCCAAGGCGCGGGGCGTGGGGTGGTCGAAGACGGCAGTGGCCGGAATCTGCACCCCGACGGCCGCGCTGAGCCGATTGCGCAGTTCGACGCTGGTGAGCGAGTCTGTGCCCTGTTCGGTGAAAGGACGGTCGAGGTCCACCTTCGCGGCCGAGCCGACCCGGTGCCCCAGGACCACGGCTGTGTGCTCGCAGACCTCTTTCAGCAGGGCACGTGAGCGCTCGTCCTCGTTCATGGCGGCGAAACGGGCGGTCGGGTCGCCCGGAGCCCCGGAACCGGACGCCGAAGCGGGGGCGGTGGACACCGGCGACGCGACGATCTCCTCCCCGGGTTCCGGCAGGAGCCCCCGGAGCACTCTGACGCCGGAGGCCGGGGAGAGCCACGCAGGCACCGCGTGGACAGGGTCACGTGAAACTGCGGTGTCGAACAGGTCCAGCGCCGCGTCGGGCCGCATCGGCAACAGGCCGTTCCGGCCGAGCACGGCGAGGTCGGTTTCGTCCAGGTGACCGGTCATACCGCTGCCGCCGGCCCACAGCCCCCATGAAAGCGATACGGCGGGCAGACCGTCACCGCGTCTGAGATGGGCCAAGACGTCGCAGAAGGCGTTGGCCGCAGCGTAGTTGGCCTGCCCAGGGTTTCCCAGTACGCCCACCGCCGAGGAGAAAAGGACGAAGGACGACAGTTCGCCGGTGAGCTCGTGCAGGTTCCACGCCGCGTCGACCTTGGGGCGCAGCGCGGTGTACAGCCGTTCCGGTGTCAGAGAGGTGATGGTCGCGTCGTCGAGCGCGCCCGCGGCGTGGACCACGGCGCGCAGGGGACGGTCGTCCGGTATCGCATCCAGAATACGTCCCAGCTCCTCGCGTTCGGCCGCGTCACAGGCGACGACCTCCACGTCTGCACCGAACGCCTCCAACTGAGCGGTCCGCTCCGCCTGTCCGGGAGTGTCCGTGCCACGGCGGCCGAGCAGCAACAGGTTCCGGACCCCGTAGGAGGTGACCAAGTGGTGCGCCAGGCGGTGGCCGAGCCCGCCGGTACCACCGGTGATCAGCGTCGTGCCCTCCTGTGGGAAGGGCGCGGGAATGCTCAGGACCAGCTTGCCGACGGTCTCGCCGCGTTGGAGCGCGCGGAAGGCCGTCTGGACCTCGCCGACGTCGTACACAGTGGTGGGCAGTGGCCGCAATACGCCCTTCTCGAACAACTCCATCACCCGCGCGAGCATGTGGCCGATCCGTTCGGGGGCCACGTCGGGCAGGCTGAAGGCTTCGTAGGAGCGGCCCGGGTGGTCGGCGGACACGTCGTCGGCGTCGCGGACGTCGGTCTTGCCCATCTCCACGAACCGGCCCCCCGGTCCCCCACCGTTTCCGGGCGAGCGCAGGAGTCGCAGCGAGGCATCGACGTACTCACCGGTCAGCGAGTTGAGGACCACGTCAACACCCCGACCGTCGTTGGCCTCCCGCAGCCGGGTCTCGAAGTCCAGCGTGCGGGAGGAGGCCAGCCTGTCCGGTGACAGACCGTAGGCGGCCAGTCCGGGCCACTTGCTCGGGCTGGCGGTGCCGAACACCTTGGCCCCCATGTGGTGGGCGAGCTGGACCGCGGCGGTGCCCACGCCGCCGGCGGCCGCGTGCACGACCACGCTCTCGCCGGGACGTAGGGCGGCCAGATCCACCAGACCGTGATAGGCGCTCAGGAAGGCCACCGGTACCGCCGCCGCCTGCTCGAAGGTCCAATCCTCGGGGATGCGGGCAAGCCGGGCACTGTCGGCCACGGCCAAGGGGCCGAAGGCACCGTCGAACATCCCGGCCACTCTGTCACCGGGAGCCAGGTCCGTGACGTCGGAACCGGCCTCCTGAACGACACCGGCGCCCTCGATGCCGATGCCGGTCTCTCCATCGACCAAGCCGAGAGCGACCACCACGTCCCTGAAGTTGACGCCTGCGGCCCGAACCGACACCCGGACCTCACGCGGAGCCAGCGGGTTCCGGGCCTCCGGCGCGGGCAGCGCTTCCACGGAGTCCAACGAACCTGGACGCCGCGTGTCCAGCCTCCACATCGGTGTGGAGGGCACCACGACATTCGCTACCTCGTCCGAGGGCTTCCTCAGACGGGGGACGAGGACGGTGCCCGAACGCAGGGCGATCTGCGGTTCGTCGAGTTCGAGCGCCGCGGACATCACATCATGGGACTCCTCGGCGCCATCGGAGTCCAACAGCACCAGTCGGCCGGGGTGCTCTCGCTGGGCAGCACGGATCAGACCCCAGACCGGGCCGGCAGCGAGCCCGGGGAGCGGTTCCCCGGGCTCGACGGCAATCGCGCGCCAGGTGACCAGGACCAGACAGGAGTCGCCCGTGCGCTCGTCTGCCAACCACTCACGGACCGATTCCAGGGCGGACTCCAGTCCCAGCCGCACCGCGTCCGGCACTGTGGCGTCTTCGGCGTAGACCACAGAAGCGGGCAGCTCGGCGCAGACCCTCTCGGGCACCGGCGCCTGGGGATCCAGATCTGCCAACGTGGGAAGGGAGCCCGCACGGGGCGTCTCAGGTCGGGCTTCGGGGGGCACCACCGGCTCCCATACGAGCTCGTACAGCTCCGGGAGTTCACCCGGCTCGGGTTCGGGCAGGCTGTCCTCGCTCAGCGACCTCAGGGCCAGTACGTCCACGGACCAGAGCGGGCCCCCGTCGGTGTCGGTGGCCAGGATCCGGTAGCGGTCTTCGCCCAGCGGGGTGATCCGCGCCCTCAGGTTCCTGGGCGCCTCCCCCTCCTCAGCGACTCCGACCAGTCGGACCCCGCTCAATGCGAAGGGCACCACCGGACCACGGCGATCCCCGGCACCGCCATCCGGCAGCGTCGCGTGCAGGACGGCGTCCATCAGCGCCGGGTGAATCCCGAGGAACTCATCACCGGTGTCAGCCGGTTCTGGCAGTTCGGCCTCGATGAAGAGCTCGTCCTCATACCGGTGAACCGACTTCAGACCGCGGAAGGCCGGACCGTAGCCGTAACCTCGAACACCGAGGTCGGCGTAGTCGACCGGAATCCGTTCGGCGTCGGCCGAGGGCAAGGGCTCGGTGCTCGGTTCCGTGTTCCCGGCACCGTCCCGGGCGGCCTCGCCGTGCGGATCCTCACCGGTGACGGAACCGGAGGCGTAACGGATCCAGGGGGCATCGGCTGAGGCCTCCCGGCGCGCGTAAACGTTGACCTCGCGGCGCCCGTGCATGTCCTGAGCAGTAACGATGACCTGGAGTTCCGCCGTCCCGTCCCTGCCCAGCGTCAAGGGCGCTTCCAGGACCAGGTCGGCGACGACGTCCCCGCCGACGCGCGCTCCCGCGCGGGCGATCAGGTCCACGATCGCGGTGCCGGGGACCATCACCCGGCCCAGGACCCGATGGTCGGCCACCCAGGGGTTATGGGAGATAGAGATCCGCCCGTGGAACACTGCGCTTCCGTCCGCCAGCGTTAGGCCGTCGTCCAACAGTGGGACCGCCGGCTCCGCCGGGCGGGCCTCGGGTTCGTTCGGCAACAGCCAGTGCCGGGAACGCTGGAAAGGGTCCTCCGGCACGATGACCGGCGCACCCTCGTCGGCCACCCCTTCGAGCACCACGTGCGCGTTGGTGCCGCTGATCCCGAAGGAGGAGACTCCCGCACGCCTGGGCCGCCCGGTTTCGGGCCACGGGGTTTCCTCCGACAACAGGCGCACACCGCTGTCGCGCCACTCGACCCGGTCGGTGGGTTCCTCCACGTGCAGTGTCCGTGGCAGGCGACCGTGGCGCAGAGCCGCCACGGTCTTGATCACGCCCGCCACCCCAGCCGCCGCTTGGGCGTGGCCGATGTTGGACTTGATCGTTCCCAGCAGCAGGTCGTTTTCCCGTTCGCCACCGTAGACCGACATCAGGGCGCGTGCCTCGACCGGGTCACCGAGCCGCGTACCCGTGCCGTGCGCCTCGACCGCGTCCACGTCGCCAGGGGTGAGCCCGGCAGAGGACAGCGCCTGCCGGATCACCCGCTCCTGGGCATCCGGGTTGGGCGCGGTCAACCCGTTGGAGGCCCCGTCGGAGTTGACGGCGCTACCCCGCAGCAAGGCCAGGACGGGTCGAGCGTTACGGCGCGCCTGTGAGGCCCGCTCGAGCAGAAGCATGCCCGCACCCTCCGCCCAGGCCGTGCCCTCGGCTCCGGCACCGAAGGCGCGGCATCGCCCGTCCGCGGACAGGCCGCGCTGAGCGGAGAACTCCAGGAACATCCCGGGGGTGGCCATGACCGTCGCACCTCCGGCCAGCGCCATGGAGCACTCACCCCGGCGCAGTGCCGCGGCGGCCTGGTGCAGGGCGACCAGGGAACCAGAGCAGGCGGTGTCGATGGTCAGCGCGGGACCGTTGAGACCGAGCACATAGGCGATGCGGCCGGAGGCCACACTCAGAGTGCTTCCGGTGAGCCGGTACCCGCCGTCCGTGTCACCTGGGAGGTCGGCCAGACGTGCGCCGTACTCACTGGGCATCGCGCCGACGAACACGCCCACCTGTCGGCCGCGCAGGTCCTCGGTGTCCATCCCAGCCCGCTGGATCGCCTCCCAGGAGGCTTCCAGCAGTAGCCGCTGCTGGGGGTCCATGGCGTCGGCCTCTCGAGGGCTGATGCCGAAGTAGCCGGCGTCGAACATATCGGCGTCGTAGAGGAAGCCGCCGTTGCGCGAGTAGGTGCGCCCCGGGACACCAGGTTCGGGGTCGTAGAGGGCGTCCAGGTCCCAGCCCCGGTTCTCCGGGAAACCCCCGATCGCGTCGGTCCCCTCCTCCAGCAGCCGCCACAACTGTTCCGGAGAACGCACCCCGCCGGGCAGTCGGCAGGCCATCGCGGTGATGGCGATCGGGTCGTCGTCAGCGAGGCCCGCGGCCGCGGTCGCGACCGGGGCGGCCCGACGCGTCGCGGCCTTCTCCCGATCGCCGGTGGTCGGTTCCTCACCCAACTCCTTGGCGACATGCCCGGCGAGCGCGGCCGGAGTGGGGAGTTCGAAGAGGACGGAGTCATCCAAGCGGACGCCGGTCTCGTCCTCCAGGAGGTCGGCCAGTTCCAACAGCATGATGGAGTCGAAGCCGAGGTCCCGAAACGCTCGCTGTTCGTCAGCGGGGTCCAACTCGTCCAGTTCCAGCACCTGGGCGCTCAGGGACGCCACCAGTCCCGCGGCGCCTTCACCCGTCCGGCCCCCCGACACGCCGGACTGACCGGGTACCTCCGACACTGCGGCGTCCGGCGGCGGGGCGGCCGGGTTGTGCTCGGGCCAGTACCGGGTGCGTTGGAAGGGGTAGCTGGGTAGGTCGACCCGGCGCGCGCCCGAGCCCCTGAACAGGTTCCCCCAATCCACGTCCAGCCCCGAGGTGAAGGCCTGGGCCGCCGCGGTCAACAACTGGGCCTCGTCCCCGTGGTCTCGACGCAGAGTTTCCAGGACCGCCCCTCGCACCTCACCGGCGGCCAGTATGCGCTCGATGCCATGGGCGAGGACGGGGTGCGGACCGACCTCGACGAAAGTGGTGTCTCCGCTGGCCACAGCCCTTGTAACGGCGTCGGCGAAGCGAACCGGATTGCGCAGCCCTAGGTACCAGTACCGACCGTCCATTGCCGGTCCGTCCTCGCGAAGCTCGTCTCCGGTCAGCGTTGACAGGACGGGGATCCGAGCCGTACGTGGGGTGACGCCCTCCAGCCGTTCGAGCAGGGTCTCCCGGATCCGTTCGACGTGCGCGGAGTGCGAGGCGTAGTCGACATCCACCAGTGCGGCGTGCAGGCCGCTGTCCACAGTGTGGTCCACCGCGGCGCGTACCGAGGCCGGGTCGCCGGAGACCACCACCGAATCGGGGCCGTTGACGGCCGCAAGGTGGAGGTCGGTAAACGAGTCGATGAGCTCCTGCGCCTGTACCGGGGAGAGTCCGAGGGAGGCCATGGCCCCGCTGCCGCCGAGGGTGGTCAGCGCCTGGCTACGCAGCGCCACCACCTTCGCGGCGTCGTCCAGGGTCAGCACACCCGCAACGTGGGCCGCGGCGATCTCCCCCTGGGAGTGGCCGATCACCGCGGCAGGACGGACCCCCAATGCTTCCCACACTCGGGCGAGCGCCACCATGACCGCCCACAGGACTGGCTGCACGACGTCCACGCGGGCTCCGGGGCCGACGTAACGCGGTGCCCCCGGCTCTCCGCGCAGTACCCGGGTAAGGGACCAGTCGACGTAAGGGTCGAGGGCCCGCTCGCATTCACGCAGCCGGCGACCGAAGATCCGAGCGAGCCGGCCATCACTGTCCAGGAGGGAGCGGACCATGTCCGCCCACTGGCCTCCCTGCCCCGGAAAGACCAGGACCGGAGCCCGTCCGTCACGTTCGCCCACCGGTACGCGGGAGGGCAGGATCGACTCCAGGTCGCGTGTACCCCTGCCGCCCGGTGCAAGGATGACCGCGCGGTGCTCCATGACCGTGCGGGTGGTCGCCAACGAAAAGCCCACGTCCTCAGGGCGCAGGCCGGGTCGTTTGGACACGAAGGAGTGCAGGACCGAGGCCTGGGCGCGAAGGGCGTCCTCCGAGCGTGCGGAGAGGATCCAGGGAACGGGGTCGAGAGTGCCCTCCCCAGGAGTCTGACTCGGCGTCTCGGTCGAGCGCCGGGGCGGCGGGGCCAAGACGAGGTGACAGTTGGTTCCACCCATGCCGAAGGAGGACACCCCGGCCAAGGGGGTGTCGGTAGGCCAAGGTTCCCGGACGGTCTGCGGGGCCAGTCCGAGCCCTTCCAGGTCGATCGCCGGGTTGGGTGTGTCGAAGTTCCGGGTGGGAGGCAACAGGCCGTGGGAGAGGCTGAGCACCACTTTCAACAGGCCGACGATTCCGGCTGCGCCCTCCAGGTGCCCCACGTTGGTCTTGACCGAGCCAATCCGCAGTTCGTCGGAACGCTTGGAGAAGACGGCGCCGAGCGCGGCGGCCTCGACCGGGTCGCCCGCCGGGGTGCCCGTTCCATGCAGCTCCACGTATCCGACGTGCGCAGGGTCGATTCCGGCCCGGCGGTGCGCGGCTCGCAGGACCTCCTCCTGCCCCTCGGGCTCGGGTCGGGCCAGATAGGAGGTGGGTCCGGAGTTGTTGACCGCCCCACCGAACAGGACGGCGTGGATGTGGTCACCGTCCTCCAGCGCACGGTCGAACTGCTTGAGGACGACCACGGCCCCGCCCTCACCTCGGACGTAGCCGTTGGCACGGGCGTCAAAGGTGTAGCAGTGAGCATCGGGCGAGAGGCCGCCGAACCGCGCCACGTACTCGGTGCTCTCAGGAAGCAGGATGAGGTTGACTCCGCCGGCCAGTGCGAAGTCGCACTCGCCACTGCTCAGGCTCTCCACTGCCGTGTGCACGCTGACCAAGGACGAGGACTGTCCACTGTCCACTGTCATGCTCGGTCCGCGCAGTCCCATCGTGTAGGAGACCCGGTTGGCGATCATGCCGCGCTGGCTACCGGTCAGACTGTGGTGCGAGGCAGGTGACTCCCGTTGAAGGAGGGCGTAGTCGGAGGAGATGGCGCCGGTGAAGACCCCGGTCCTGGTTCCGTGCAGGCTGTCAGGGGCGATTCGTGCGTTTTCGACGGCCTCCCAGCTGAGTTCGAGCATCAGCCGTTGCTGGGGGTCCATGTCCACGGCCTCACGCGGTGAGACACCGAAGAAGGCCGCATCGAAGTCCTCCGCCCGGTCCAGGTAACCGCCCCAGCGGTGGTCGCGCTCGGCCGTGGTCCACCCGAGGCGTTCGGGCGGTGGGGAGATGGCCTCTCGGCCCTCGCACAACAGCCGCCAGAAGGCATCCGGCGTCGAGGCACCGGGAAGTCGACAGGCCAATCCCACCACCGCAATGGGTGAGCTGGAGGCGGTACCGCCCTGTGGGTCCCTGGTCATCGCGTTCCTCCGGTCGAACTCGACGTCCTCCCCGGGCGGGTCCTGGCCCGAGGCATGTCACGGGTCGGCTCGATGGTCTCGTGAAGTTGCACGTACCGCCCTTTACGTACAGCTCAGGGTGGGTCCGAGAGACACGAGACCTTACGGCAGAGACCGGTTGTCACTCCGGAAATCGACCGCAGGGACAAACAAGCCGCACACAGCCCCATTGACACTTCAACCACACGTTCCCCACCTGTGATTTCGAAGCATCTGCAGGGTGGATGCTATCCGCGATTCAGGACAGATGACAACGGAACGTTAGTTTTCGGTCATTGCACCACAGGCATTCAGAGCACGGCACAACTGCCGACCTCACACTATTGTTACCGAAAAGAAATGCCCGATGTCCTTAGACATCGGGCACAACGAGACACGTTCGGCTCTGATCAGACTCCGCTGCGCGCGCGAACCTCGGCAAGGTACTTCATGGCCTCTTCCGGATCCAAGAGCCAATCGGCGTAGTCAGGAGGGTAATCCCACCCCTGAATCCATCGGTCGGCCACCTCCGTGTGGACAGCGGCCGTCTCGACCAGATCATAGAAGTGGGGCGGCAGGTCGCCCTGGCCCCACATCGTGGAATTCATCTCAGACCACCGCTGGTTGTGCAGACCGAATTCCCAGAACCTTTCAAAGGTCCCCACCAGGAACTCCTCATCGAAGCGGCGGTCACCGTGCTCGATGATGGCCTCGAGGTAGGCCTTCGCGCATCGCGTGGAATTGTTCCAGCTCTGCCCCACGTAGGGGTCCATCGTGACTACGACGTCCGCCATGCCGAGGACCTTGCCTCCGGACGGCAGGGTACCGACCGGGTTGCGCACCTGCGGGGTCAGGTCTTCGATCAGGGTGCTACGGCCACCATCCACCAACTCAGCGTCCCTGACCCTTTCGTAGTACTCAGGGGAGTACTGGCGGAGCAGGTCCTTCATACGGCGCAACTGCTCCTCCGGGCCCGGCCGGTCTGGCCAGGCGTCCATGGGGCCGTCCCGCTTGTCCACCATGAGCAGGTTGTGGCAGGGGCCCTCCTGGCTCAGCATGGGGATGAAGATGGTGTTGCCGGCTTCTCGGGCGGAGCAGGCCCAGCCGACGTTGTCGTCATCCTCGTTGCTCGGCCAGACGTCGTAAATCTGCGCCTGCGCGATGGAACGCGGCCGGGCTCCGCTGAACCGACTCTCGTCGTAGTCGAAGAGCTGACCGAGTTCACCATGCCCGACGGCAACGATGATCAGGTCGAACATCCGTGAGAAGTAGTCGAGGTCGGTAACGGTAACGCCATGGATGACGACCTTGCCCCCGCGGTCCTCGAAGAACTCCAGCCAGTCAGCCATCTTCACACGGCGATCCACCGCCACCATGTAGTCGTTGGCCCTACCGGTCCGGCCCTTGAGCGACAGTGTCCGACGATCCGCTCCGGGGTAGAGGTGGATTCGCTGCTGCCGGATCTGAGGACTCAGGGCACTCCACAGATCCAGCTCGTAGTGGCGCTCGTATTCGAGGGCTGTGGGGAAGGTGAACTGCGTTACAGACGGCCGTCCTGACCGGATCTCGAGCGAAGACTGCCCCGTGATCACCGTGACGTCGTAGCCATGGGTCAGGAGCCCGTGGGCCAAGTGCAGGCCGGCGTGGCCCGCGCCGACGATAAGGATCTTGCGCATTGTGTCGCTAACTTTCCTGGGGAATCTACGGGGCCGTGGGGAGGACTGGACATCCAGCGGCTCCCCGCACGTCAGGCGACGGGCTCGCTGTCTCGGTTGTGCTCCAGCGCGTACCGCAACAGAGTCTTGAGCACGTCGCCGCCGGACATCCGGTGCCTGGCGTCGAAGTCGATGATCGGTACCTCCGGGCTGACCTCCAAGGCTTCACGGACCTGCTCGGAGGTGTAGTCGAGGCGGCCCTCGAACTTGTTCAGCGCCACGATGTAGGGGATGCGCTTGTTCGTCTCGAAGTAGTCGACGGCGTCGAAGGAGTCCGCGAGCCTTCGGCAGTCGACCACGACGACGGCACCGACGGCACCGCGGACGAGATCGTCCCACATGAACCAGAACCGGGCCTGGCCCGGCGTCCCGAACATGTACATGACCAGTTCGTCGTCGATGGTGATGCGACCGAAGTCCATCGCGACGGTGGTCGTCGTCTTGTCGGGGGTGACCGAGGTGTCGTCGTGCCCGACACTGGCCTCGGTCATGATCGCTTCAGTCGTGACCGGCGGAATCTCCGACACCGAGCGCACCAAGGTCGTCTTGCCGGCGCCGAAGCCACCGGCGATGACGATCTTGCTCGACATCTTCTTGCGATTCGACCTGCTGTCACTGGAAAAGTCGTTCGAGACCACGAAGAGCCCTCTCCAGAACCTGGTTTTCGGACGGACTGCTGCCGGTGATGGTCGGGTGGATGTACACCAGGTCCTGCTCGGCCAGGTCACTGACCAGAACCTGGGTGACGCCCAGGGGGATGTTCAGCTCGGCCGACACCTCGGCGAGAGACCGTGTCTCCCGGCACAGTTTGTAAATGCTGATCGACTCCGGCATGAGGGTGCCAGGAGGGTCCTGCCCGGGCTCGGATGTCGAGACCAGGGTCTGCACCATCAGCGGATGCCGTGACCGCGTCCGCCCACCTGTGAAGGTGAACGGGCGAACACGGTTACTCCTTCGCCTGCGGAAGCTCATAGCCGCGGCAACCTCATTCCTGCCGAACCGTCACGGATCACCGTCGTCAGTTCTGGATGACCTCGCGCAGCTGCGAACGCAGCTGCGGCGTGAGCACGTGGGCGACGTTGTCCACGAGCTTGGCCATCTGGAACCCGACGATCTTCAGCTCCGTGCCGGGCGCGGTGAGCACCGCCATGCAGGAACCGTCACTGATGGCCATGATGAAGAGGTGGCCGTGGTTGAAGCGGACGAGCAGCTGCTCGCACTCGCCCCTCTGGAAGAGGCCGGCACCGCCGACCGCCAGGCTGTGGAGGCCGCTGGCGATCGCCGCGAGCTGCTCGGCGTGCTCCTCCGGGAAGTCGCTGGAGTGCGTGAGGACCAGACCGTCGGAGGAGACCACCACGGCGTGCTCGACACCGCGCACGTCCCGGACGAACCGGTCGATGAGCCACGAGAAGTTCTCAACACTGTCGTTCGTGGATTCAGTCATGGTTGTGCTCTACCTGCCTCGGCCGAGTGTCGTGTTCGCTGGGGGTTGGGGGGTACGGTCCCGCTCCGTGGTGCGGGGCCCGGGGCCCGCACCACGGAGCGGGACCCTGGTTCGTCTTCCCTGGCCTTGGACGTCATTCCTTGTCACCCTCGATGTCCTCGCCTTCGAGTGCGGCGCGCTCCCCGTCGAGGAAGTCGCCGATCTCGTCCCGGATCTGCTCCGCGCGTGCCTCACCGGTGAGCTTGGGCGGGGTGTCGTCCCGGCCCTTCGGCGGTGTCGGCGGGTTGTCCGAGAGCGCCCCCGGGTGCGGCATCATCCGCAGCGGCGAACCGTGCGGGGTGGCGCTGCGCCGCGGCAGGCCCGCGGAGGTGACCGCGGAGGTACCGCTCGGGGAGGGCTTGGGGCCGCCGGACCCGTCGGCCCCCTTGCCGTTGGCGGACTGCGGCGGGATCGGTCCGGTCGGTGCCTCGGGAGCGCTCGCACTGGGTGTCGTGGAGGTTCGGGAGTGCCCGGGCTGCTTGGGAGTGGCCACCCGCAAGAGCCCCTTGGGGACGATGGTGTAGGCGCTGACCCCGCGGAAGGACCGGGACTCCAAGCGGGTCTCCAGACCGTGCTTGCGCGCGATTCGGCTGGCCACGTACAGGCCCATGTGCCGGGGCACTTCGTCGTCCAGGACCGGCTCGCCGCCCAGGCGGCCGTTGAGCTCGGTGAGCTGGGCGTCGGGGATCCCCACGCCCTCGTCCTCGACGACGATCATCAGGCGTCCGTCATCCAGCTCCTGCGCGCTGATCACCACCTGCGAGTGCTCGGGCGAGTTCGCCGTGGCGTTGTCCAGGAGTTCGGCCAGGAGGTGGCTGATGTCGTCCGCGGCCAGACCGGTGATGGACGTCTGCGGAAGCTTGCCCAGGCTGACCCTGGGGTAGTCCTTGATCTCCGAAGTCGCGGCTCGGGCGACGTCGAGCAAGGGGACGATCTCGTCGTGTGCGTCGGACTCGCCGCCGTCATGCCCGGTCAACACCAGGAAGTTCTCCCCGTTGCGCCGCATACGGGTCGCGAAGTTGTCGATCTGGAAGAGCTTGTCCAGGATGTCGGGGTCCTGGGCACCTGTCTCCAGTTCCTCGACCATCTCCAGCAGGGCGTCGACCAGCGAGAGGTCGCGCATGGCCAAGCCGGCGAGCGCCTCGTTGAGGATGTCGCTCTGAGGGCCGTGGGAGGCGGTGGAGGACGGTTCGGTTCCGGTGCTGTCGGCGGTGCCGACGGCGGCGGAACCGTCCTTCTGGGCCTCCTGGGCCGTGCGGGCGGCCTCGTCGGCTGCCGGGATCCGCGCGTCCTTGGCGGGGGACTCGGTGACGGCCGGGGACTCGGCCTCCTCCTCGGTCGCGGGCTCCTCGGTCACGGACTCGGAGCGGGTGAGCGCCTTGTTCTGCCGTACCTCTTCGGAGGTGGCGGGCTCGGTGCGTTCAGCGAAGAGCGTGGCGGCCGACTCCGCCGTGACGACCTGCGGCTGCTGCCCCGGCGCGAGCACGATGACGTGCTGGACCGGCTGCCCGTAGGGGTTGAGCTGGTGCGGGTAGACCACAGGCTGCCCCGGCAGGACGTAACCGGGCGGCTGGTAGGGGGCCGGGTAGGCGTTCTGGTAGGCCACCAGCGGCTGGGCCTGCGGGTACGGCGCCGGGTAGTGCGGCGCGGGAGGCGGCGCGTACGGCTGCGGCTGGGGCGGCTGCTGTTGGGGCTGCGGGTACGGCTGCGGGGCGTACTGCTGGGGCGGGTACTGCTGGGGCGGGTACTGTCCCGGATGCTGTGGCGGCGCCTGGTGGGGCGCGGGGTGGTGCGGCTCCGGCTGCGGGTATCCCCCGTGCTGCTGGTATCCGCGGGGCGGCGGGGGTCCGGGAGCGGGCGGCCCCTGGTAACCGGGGTATCCCTGCTGGCCATAGGGGGCCTGTGGGGCGGGCGGGCCCTGTGGCCCGGGCTGAGCACCGTATCCGGGCGGCCCCTGGTAGTGGCCCTGCTGCTCCTGGTAGCCCTGCTGCGCGTGGGCGGGAGGTGTCCATTGCTGATGCGGCGTCGGCTCGGGCTGCGGGGGTTCGGGCAGTGCGGCTTCGGACAGCGCCGGTTCGGTCGGGGCGGCGGGCTCGGGTGCGGGCCAACGGGGCTCGCCGAAGGCGTGCTGGCCCGCGGAGGGCCCTTGGTCGGCCGTCGGGGCGGACTCCGCCGGTGGGGACAGAGGAGCCTCGGGCCGCGCTGTGGGTTCTGGCGAGGAGGGGGTGTCGGTCATGGTGTCCGTCGTGGCGGGGGTATGCGGGCTGCGCGGTTCGGGCTCGTCGAGACCGACGCCGCGCCATTGGCCGACCGGGTTGGCCCCGGTGTCGACATCGTCGACATCCAGACCCCTGGTCGTGTAGGGATTGGGGACGCTTACCCGGGAGGCGGGGCGGTAACCGTTCTCGGCGGACGCGGAGAAGGGTCCGGTGGGGGGCTCCGTCGCGGGTGTGTCCTCGCCGTCCGACGTCCGGCCGGGGGTCTGCGAGTGCGGATGCACGGGCTTATGCACGGGATTTCCTTGCTCGGTCTCCGGTGACGGGGGGTCCTGGGACTTGACCATCCGGGAGATGGCCCGGCGGAACCTTCCTTCACGCCTGGCTCCATGCCCATCCTCCGTCGACATCATCTTGGCCAGGGAGTGGTTACCGCGATCCTGCGGTGACTGCGCCTGTGCCACAATCTCGTCTCCTCGAATCCGGTGGGCGGATCGGCGGTGGCCCCGCACCACCACCCTGACCAGGGAGGAAGCCGCTTCGGGGATCGTTTCGACCCCCGGGGCAGCCAGGCGTCCCTAAAGCCGGGGGAACGCCTCGACGGTTTTCGGACCTGCGGAAAGG
This sequence comes from Nocardiopsis nanhaiensis, assembly GCF_054778635.1. Taxonomy (NCBI): domain Bacteria; kingdom Bacillati; phylum Actinomycetota; class Actinomycetes; order Streptosporangiales; family Nocardiopsidaceae; genus Nocardiopsis; species Nocardiopsis nanhaiensis. Next base: position 12,725 of record NZ_BAAGZJ010000087.1, on the reverse strand, counting down.
TGCGATCGGGACTGTCACCGTGATCGGTGACGAGCACCCATCCGGCGGACAACTGTCCAAGCTCCACACAATTCCTGTTCTTCCACCGAGAACCGTCGTTCGGTTCGTCAGACTAACAAAGGACGCCCAGCTTGACAGAAGAATCGAAGAAGCACCGAAACCACATCAGTGGGGACCCTGGTTGACGTGCGATAACACTGACAGATTCGGATCAAACTCGAACCCTGGATCGAGAGGTTTATGGCGTTTTGTCGGCTTCAGGACAGGTGCCGCCGCATCGGCGGCCGCGCCCCGCTACCCGGCGATCCGGCACAGGCAGGCCCCGAGGGAGGCACAGCCCTGGAGGCGTGGGCAAGATGTCGCCCCGCTGAGCACAAACGGGCTATAGAGAAATACATCACTACAGGCCGAAAATGTGGTGCACGAGACGGCAGGGGCGGGGCCCGAAGGCACCGCCCCTGCACTCCACTCGTCGCCGTTCTGTTCCCGTCGGCCGCGTTACTCCCCGGCCGCGTTACTCCCCGGCCGCGTCAACCTCCGACCGCGTCACTCCTCGACCGGGGACAGCTCACCCTGGATCAGCGACAGGATGACGTGGTTGTCCTGGTACTGCTCGTTCTGCGAGTGCGGGGAGTCATCGGGGAACGACTCCACGCGGACCCCCTCGACCGCCGGGGAGAGGTACTCGTAGGTCCAGATGGGGATGCGCGGCAGCAGCTCGTTGAAGACGATCGACATCGTCCGCAGGGCCTCGTGCTGCTCCTCCTCCGTCTCGGCGCGCCTGGCGGTGTCCACCAGCTCCTCGAGGTCCACATCGCCTTGGGAAGGGCTCTCCACCTGGAGGTCGAAGCCCTGGCCGGGGTCGTCCTCGGTGCCCGCGTTCTCCGTCAGGAAGTTCATCTCGAAGGCACCCCAGTAGTCAGGCTGCTCCGGGTTGCCCCAGTGGCGGACCGCGACCTCGAAGTCACCGGCGCCCCAGATCCCCCACGGGTTGTCCTCGGGGATGTTGCGCGCCTCGGTCCTGATCCCGAAGTCGTTCCAAGCCTCCTCCACCTGGGTGGCGGTCAGCTCGAAGTCGCCCCAACCGGCGACACCGATGATCTCGAAGCTGGCCTCCTCGCCGTCCGGGAGGTACCACTGGCCGTCCTCCAGGGTCCAGCCGGCCTCCTCCAGCAACTCCGCGGCCTTCTCCTGGTCCTGGTCGTAGTTCTCGAAGTCCGCGAGCTCGTCAGCTGTCAGGATCTCCTCCGCCTGGATGTCCGCCAGACCCGCGTAGTGCTCCACCCGGGAGTAGGCCTCGCCGCGGGCCACCTGGCCGATCTGGTCCCCGTCGAGGATGTAGGCGAGCGCCTTGCGCACGCGCACGTCCTGGACCTCGGGCTTGGCCTGGTGGTTGAACATGAGGCCGACACCGTCGTACCCGGCGTGCTCGACCCACCGGAAGCCCTCCACACCCTGGAAGGCCTCCTGGTCGGCGGCGGAGGGGGCCAGCGTGGAGTAGTCGACCTCGCCCTGCTGCACCAAGAGGGCCGACTGCCGGTTGTCACCCTTGTGGATGACGACCTCGTCGAAGTTGACCTCGGTCCCCTGGTAGCCCTCCTCGTTGCGTACCAGCGTGATGCGCGCGTCCGACATCTGCGCCTCGTCGAACATGTACGGACCGCTGCAGACGATCTCGTCCGGGTCGAACTCGACGAACTCGGCGTTCCAGTCGGTGTGCTCGTCGTCGCCCTGACGGACGCCGTCGTTGACCATCTCCAGCGCGCGCTCACCGAAGTTCTCGTAGGTGGCCTTGGAGACGATGCGGTGCTTGAGGACGCTGCGCTCGATATTGGGGAACGCGTCCTCGAAGCCCAGCCGGACCGTCGTGTCGTCCAGCTTCTCCAACTCCTCGACCTGCGGGAATCCGGTACCCCACGGCGGAGCCTCTAGGACGCGCATGGCGTAGCTGCGGATCATGTCGTCGGCGTTCAGGTCCTCGCCGTCGCTCCACTTCAGTCCCGAGCGCAGGGAGACGATGAGGTCGTCACCGTCCCACTCGTGCCCCTCCAGCAGGAGGTACTCCCACTCGTGGTCGGCCCAGTTGTAGACGGCGCCCGTGCACAGGAACAGGTCCTTGTAGACGGAGTTGAGGAGCAGCGCGCCGTCCTCGACGTGCACGTTGCGGGTCTGGGAGTCCAGGTCGTAGTCGAAGACCCCGGTGAACTGGGTGGGTCCGTCGCCGCCCCCGTCGTCACCGGAGCAGGCGGACAGCAGGCCGGCGCCCGCCACACCGACGGAGCTGAAACCGACGGCCTTGAGGAGGCGCCGCCTACTCAGGTCCTGGAGGACGGCGTTGCGCGAGGGTGTGGAGGTCATTCTTGACGCTTCCTTTCCAAGAGGACGGCGAGCAGACCGAGAGTGAGCACGACCAGGCCGATACCGACGGTGGCGACGCTGATGACGAACTCGGCTGTGCCGGGGGATGTGAACACGGCCATGAGGGTGCAGGTGAGGGTGAGGAATGCTCCGACGAACAGGCCGAAGCGTCCGATGAGGAGCAGCAACCCGCCTCACCCCTTGGTGACGACGTGGCAGGCGAGCAGCCGGTCGTGGCTGCGCACCAGCGGCGGCCGTTCGGTATCGCAGCTGCCGCTCGCGAAGATCGGGCAGCGTGGGTGGAAGTCGCAGCCAGGGGGCAGGTCCGTGAGGTCGGGGATGTCGGAGCTGCGCAGCCGCACCCGTTCCTTGCTCTTGGCGAGGTCGGGGTCGGGCTCGCAGACGGCGGAGACGAGCGCCTGGGTGTACGGGTGCCGGGGGTCGTTGACCACCTGCGGCGTGGGCCCGTGTTCCACGACCTTCCCGAGGTACATCACCGCGATCTCGCCCCGCCAGGCGAAGTACTTGGCGACGGCGAGGTCGTGGGTGATGAACAGGAAGCTCACACCCAGGTCGTCACGGAGCTTTCCAAGGGTGTTGAGCATGCTGACCCGGATGGACACGTCCAGCATCGACGTGGACTCGTCGGCGATGATCACCTCGGGTTCCATCGCCAGAGCACGGGCCACGGCGACGCGCTGGCGCTGGCCTCCGGACATCTGGTGGGGGTACTTGTCCAGGTAGTCCTCGGCCGGAGTGAGGTCGACGCGCTCCAACAGCTCGACGGTCGCACGGCGGGCCTCGTGGCGGTCTTTGACCATCTTGTGGCGGCGCAGCCCCGCCGAGACCGTGGAGTAGACGGTGCGCACCGGGTTGAGGGAGGCATAGGGGTCCTGGTGGATGTACTGGACTGAGCGCCGGAAGGCCGACCGCTCCTTGCGGTCCATGTCCGCGACGTCCTTGCCGCGGAACAGCACCGAGCCAGCGGTGGGACTGGCCAGCGCCGCGGCCATCCGGGCAGTGGTCGTCTTCCCGCACCCGGACTCCCCCACCAGGCACAGCACCTGGCCGGGGCGCACCTCCAGGTCGACCCCGGCGACCGCGGGGACGTCGCCCCGGGCCGTACTGAAGACCTGCTCGGCGCCGCGCAGGGTCAGCACCGGGGTTTCGGGGCGGCGCTCGGTGCCGAGGGCCTCGGCCTCGGAGACGGGAAGGGGTTCTGCGGGTTTGGCGGTCCGGTCAATCACGGGAGACCCCCTCGGCGTGGAGTTCGGCATCGGTGGAGCGCAGGCAGGCCGCGGCGTGACTCAGACCCAGGTCGCGGGGCTTGAGCACCTCCAGGCCGGGACGCGTGGCGGTGCAGGCGTCGACGGCGTGGGCGCAGCGGGGCGCGAAGGAGCAGCCCGACGGCAACGCGTGGAGGCTGGGCGGGCCGCCGGGGAGGGACTCGGGCACGTGGAGGTCGCCCACGACCGGGGGCACCGAGTTGATCAGTGCCGAGGTGTAGGGGTGCCGGGACCGGTAGAAGATGTCCCGGGTCGTTCCGGTCTCGATGAGCCGCCCGGCGTACATGGTCCCGACGCGGTCGGCGAGTTCGGCGGCCAGGCCCAGGTCGTGGGTGATGAAGACCATCGAGAACTTCAGCTCGTCCCGCAGCTCGGCGAGCCGTTCCACGATGGACCGCTGGGTGAGGATGTCCAGGGCCGTGGTGGGCTCGTCGAGGATGAGAAGCTGCGGTTCGAGGGCCAGCGCCAGCGCGATGAGGCTGCGCTGGCGCATACCGCCGGAGAGTTCGTGCGGAAAGCTGCTGAGCACCCTGCCCGGGTCGAGCCGGACCATCTCCAGCAGCTCAGCGGAGCGTTCGAGGATCTCTTTGCGGGGGCGACGGCGGCCGACGCGTTCGTGCGCGCGGAAGGTGTCGAGGAAGTGGTCCTCGACCTTCAGGACCGGGTTGAAGGCGTTCATCGCACCCTGGAAGACCATGGCCGCCTCGTTCCAGCGGAAGCGGCGCAGCTTCTCCTTCTCCAGGGTGCGCACGTCGACGCGGGTCCCGTCCTTGCGGCGGAAGAGGATCTCGCCACCGGAGACCACACCGGTGCGCGGGAGCAGCCGGAGCAGGCCGAGGCCGAGCGTGGTCTTACCGCAGCCGGACTCGCCGACCAGGGCCATGGATTGGCCGGGGTACAGGTCGAAGGAGACGTCCTGGACGGCGGTGACCCGCGACTTGCGTCCTGTGCGGTATCCGACGTCGACGCCGCGGACGGACAGCAGGGCACCGTTGTCGGTGTCCGGGTCGGTGGGGAGGTCGTTCACGGGGCTCACCTGTCCCGGAGTCGTGGGTTGAGGGCCTGCTCCAGCGAACGGGTCATGGTGACCAGCCCGATCTGGAAGAGCATGATCATCACCATCGGGGCGATGAGGAAGGGTGCCGCTTGGGGCAGGAGGAAGGCGTTGTTGTCCCAGGCCTGCTGGATCATCAGCCCCCAGTTGTCGGCGGTGCTGGGCAGGAGGCCGAGCAGGTACATGCCGACGACCGCGTAGATCGCGTTGGTGATGGCGATGATGAAGTTGATGAAGATGTAGCCCAGCATGTTGGGAAGCACCTCGACGAACAGGATGCGCGCGGTACCGAGGTCCTGGAGGCGGGCGGCCTCGATGAACTCGCGCTCCTTCAGCGTGAGGACCTGCGCTCGGATGGAGCGCATCAGGAAGGGCCAGGTGACCAGCCCGATGATGAAGGAGACCACCAGCGGGGAGGAGGTCCGGTAGAAGGAGGCGATGACCAGCATCAGGACGATGAAGGGGATGGTCATCGTGATGTCGGTCAGCTGGAGCAGCAGGTGGTCCAGGCGGCCCCTGACGTAACCGGCGACCGCGCCGAGGACGACGGCGATGGCGACGGTGATGAGGGCGGCCGTGAAGCCCACCAGGATGGGTTCGCGCCCGCCCAGGACGAGCTGCGTGAACGTGTCCTTGCCCTCGTGGTTGGTCCCGAGCCAGTGCTCGGAGCTCATCGGACCCCAGATCTTGCTGACGTCCGTGGGGTTGTGGTTGTCGATGAGCAGAGGACCCACGAAGGCGAAGAGCAGGACGCTGAGGACCAGACAGAGTCCGACGAACCCGCTCGCGCTACGGGTGATCCCCTGCCAGATGGTGCCCCAGACGCCCGCGGCGGGCGCGGGTGCTGCGGTGACGGCCATGGCGTAAGTCCCCCTACTTCCGGATGCGCGGGTCGAGCCTGCTGTACAGCAGGTCCGCGACGAGGTTGGCGATCACCACGCACGAGGTGATGATGATGAGCAGCCCCTGGAGGAGCGGGTAGTCGCGGTAGTTGACCGCGTCCAGCAGCAGCCCGCCGACGCCCTTGTAGACCAGGACCTGTTCGACGAAGATCGCGCCGCCGACGAGGGTGCCGAAGGAGATCGCGATCTGGGCGACCAGCGGCAGGACGGCGTTGCGGCCGACGTAGGCGCCGGCGATGCGGCTGTCCTTCAACCCGCGTGCGCGGGCGACGGTCACGTAGTCCTCGCCGAGTACCTCTGTGGTGGAGGCCTTCATGACGAGCATCCAGGTGCCGATGATGGCGAGCACGTAGGTGAAGATCGGCAGGGCCGCGTGGTAGAAGGCGTTGGCGAAGAAGTCGACCGTGAACCCGGGTTGGATGCCGGGGCTGAGGGTGCCGCGCAGTTCGATCGGGTTGAACCAGCCGAGGTACATACCGCCGCCGACCACGAGGACCATCGCGATGAGGTAGTTCGGGATGGCGCCGAGGACGGAGGCGACGATGCTGAGCACGTGGTCGACGGCCTTGTTGCGCCGGTAGGCCATGACCATGCCGAGGGTGAGGCCGACGACGATCGCGACGAGCGTGCCGGCACCGATACTGAAGAGCGTCCAGGGGAGGTAGGCGCCGATCGCGTCGGTGACGCTCTGGCCGGGCCGGTTGATGGTTCCGCCGAGGTCGAAGGTGAAGAGCCCGACGATGAAGTCCCACCACTGCTGGTAGATGGGCGCGTCGACGTCGTAGGCCAGCGAGTTCATCGCGATGGCGCGGGCCTCGTTCATCGACATGCCGCCCTGGGTGAGGCGGCCCGCCATGACGTCGATGGGGTCACCCGGCATCGCGCGCCCGAGGAAGAACGTCACGTTGGCCACCACGAAGACCACGACGAGGGCCTTGCGGACCTTCACGAAGACGTAGTTGCGCCAGATCCGGCCCAGGAGGGCAATCGGCTTCCGGGAGGCGGCGGGCCCGGCACCACCGGCTTCGGGTGGGGGTGGGGAGGCCGCGATTTCGGTGGCCACGGGGCTCCTTCGAGCAGGGGGGACGGCTGTGGTGCGGGCACCACTTTTCTATTAGGAAACTTTCCTAACAGAACATCACGGTAACGCCCCACCTGTGGCTCACACCACCCCCGTGACCAAACGGCGTCTTTTGCGCGACCCGATCGGCATCGCGAAAAGAACACCGAGTGACAAACCGCTACATAAGACCATGGGCTTCCTGTCCACATCCGGCCACACATCGGCACTCATGACATTTGTAGGTGTTGCGGCGATCTATCCACTTCGTACTGTTACGTCGCGAACGGACACGTTTCCGGCCCAGGGGCCAAGACCCCACCCCTGGGTGGCGGACAAGACATCGGAGGGACCCCCGTGCTCCGAGCACGCATTACCGTCCGAACAGCAGCGGTGGCCACGGCCGCCGGGCTCGCGCTCTCCCTCACGGCCGCGCTCCCGGCCGCCGCAGACCCCGTTGACGAGAATGCGCTCGCCCCCTTCCACGATCAGGAGGTCGTGTGGGGCGAGTGCGAGGAAGAACTACTCGAAGACCTCGAATGCGCAGAGGTCGAGGTCCCCCTCGACTACGCGGACCCCGAAGGCGAACGGCTCACCCTCGGGATCAGCCGCGCCGCCGCAACCGACCCCGAGGCGCGCCGCGGCATCCTGCTCCTCAACGCGGGCGGCCCCGGCGGCCCCTCCCGCTATATGGCCGACGGGTACAGCCAGACACCCCTCGGCGCCGCCTACGACCTGATCGGGATGGACCCGCGCGGGAGCGGCGCCTCCAGCGCCCTGGACTGTGAAGTCGAGTATCCGCTGATCTCACCGCGGCCGGACGACGCCGAGATCGCCGCCAACACCCGGGAGACCATCCACTACTCCCGCGCCTGCGACGAGGCGGAGGGCGACCGGCTGCCGCACATGACCACCGCCAACACCGCCCGCGACATGGACGTCATCCGCGCCACGCAGGGCGAGGAGCAGACCAACTACCTCGGCTACTCCTACGGCACCTACCTGGGCGCGGTGTACGGAAGCCTGTTCCCCGAGCGGCTCGACCGCAGTGTGCTGGACTCCCCCATCCACCCGGACCGGGTCTGGCGGGACGTCTTCCTCATGCAGGCGCCCGGACACTCCGCCAACGTCGAGCGCTACACCGAATGGCTCGCCGAGCACGACGAGGTGTACGGGCTCGGTGCCGCCCCCGACGAGATCGTCGCCAACTTCGACGAGACGTCGGCACGGCTTACCGAAGAGCCGCGCGAGGACGTGCCCGGCGTTCCCGAGTTCGACGGAGCCCTCTTCGACATGATGGTCGGAGAGGGCGCCCGCGACCAGGGAGACTGGGATGAGACCAGCTGGGTCGTGCAGGCGCTGGTCACCGGTGAACCGGTCCCTGAACTGGACGGCGGAGCCGGGATCCCCGACGACCTCCTGGAGCTCACCGGGATGAACTTCGACCTGTTCTCCGCGGTCGTGTGCGAGGCGGAGTGGCCCGACCGGATCAGCGAGTACCACGCCGACACTCGCGAGCAGCGGGACGAGCACCCGTTCGGGGTCGGAGCGCTGTGGGCGACACCGCAGACCTGCTCCTTCACCGGCAATCAGCCGACCGAGCCCCCGGTCGAGGTGGAGCACGGCGGGTCCACGGAGCCGCTGGTCATCGCCGGTGAGTTCGACCCCCAGACCCCGTATGAGGGTGCTCCGGTCATGGCCGACCGCCTGGGTGCGCCGCTGGTCACCGTCACCGACGACGGTGCGCACGGCTTCTACGGCATGGGGGATGAGGAGGGCCTCCTCTACCCGTGCGTGGACGACCTCGTGCACTCCTATCTGCTGGACGGCACGGTGCCCGAGGACACCGAGTGCCCGGGCGTGCCCCGGCCCGAGGGCACGCCGGAACCGCCGGGTGAGGTCGTAGCCCTCGGCGACGGGTGGATGCCGTACGACGAGATGGAGCGGACCTCGCCCCTGCCGGGTTTGCGGGACTGACGGTCCGGACAGGTCGGCTGGACAGGTCGGTCTGGACAGGTCGGCTGGCCCGGACCGGACGACGGCCCGCGTCATCGGATGGCGCGGGCCGTTGCTTGTGGGCTGTTAGATGTTGGAGTCCTCGAACGAGCCGGTGGTCGGGCCGGTCGGGTCGCCGACGATGCAGAGGAAATCACGGTCTCCCGCGTCCCAGGTCTCGTCGCTCGGGAAGAGCGTCGTAATCGCCAGAACCGACTCCTCGAGCGGGACACCGACGAAACCCTCGTACATGTCGACACACTCCTCGTCGACCATGTCCGCGACCTCGTCGAAGCCGGGGTAGTCACCGTCGGCATCGAGGTCGCCGTCCGCGTAGACCTCGAGTTCATGGGGCTCCGAGCAGTCCACGACGGGCACGGTGGCCACCGTGTCGTCCTCGTCGAACTCGAGCTCGTGCAGGCAGTCACCGACGGTGAGGAGGTTGACGTTCGTGTCCTCCGGACCGGAGAGGTCGTCCGGCTCGGTCTCGACGGGTTCGGGCTCCTCCGTTTCGACCGGTTCCTCGGTTTCGGTGGGCTCCGGCTCCGGTTCGGGCTCGGCCACGGGAGAAGGGTCGTCGGTGTCGCCGCTCAGGGCGGGCGGTAGAAGGGGGAGTCCACACGCCGACAGGGACAGGGCGGCACCGGCGGCCAGGGTCCCCATGGCTATACGGCCTAGCAAAGGGTGGCGCGCTTCGGACAACATGACGGCTCCACTGGATCGTTGGTCTTAGGCCGACACGCAGGTGAGAATCGGCGATACCTATCCAGATGCGCCCAGGCGCGAGAAGGTTTCGCCCCGTTCACGAAGAAGTTCCGGAAGGGGCGAAACCGGGCGAGTGGTGCGAGTGATAGACGGGTTGATGAGGTGTCCGGTAGGGGCCGGTGGGCCGGTGGGTCGGCGATGGCTGGGCCGGTGGGTCGGCGATGGCTGGGCCGGTGGGCCGGCGATGGCTGGGCCGGTGGGCCGGTGGGAGTTGGTGACGGATCAGCGGTTGGAACCCTCGAAGCTCTCGCTGACGGTCCCGGTGGGGTCAAGGGCGTAGCAGAGGATCTCCTGGTCCCCCATGTCCCAGCCCTCTTCGGTCGGCACGAGGGGCCAGACCTCGAGCTCCGAGTCCACGAAGTCCACACCGACGTAGTTCGCGAAGGCGCTGCCGTAGCAGATCTCGTCGATGGAGTTGTCCAAGGACGCCTCACCGGGGAAGTCACCGTCGGGGAGGTCTTCGGTGTGGAAGACCTCGGCGTCGTGCGGTTCCGAACAGTCGACGAGCGGGACGTTGGTGACCTCGTCGCCAGAGAACGCGGCCTCCATCTCACTCTCGATGAAACAGTCGCCCGCGCTCAGTTCCATGACGTTGCCGCCACCGGGGCTGAGGACCGAGGCCACCAAACCGCAGGCTGAGAGGCTGGCCGCCGTACCCGCGGCTAGCAGCGCGAGGGAGGCGTTGCGAACGGCTGGGGTGAGAGTGGACATGAGGGTGCTCCGGTATTTCTTCACGAAGGGGATCCCGCACGGGTTTGTCGGCGAGAGGAAGAAGAATTCACCAAACGGACGCCCATGTCAATCTGGATTCGAAAACTCACAAGTACGTCATGGACAAGCACTCCGAGTGACACTCCGGCCTCTTCGGATGGCCCCGCGTCTTTCCCAAGCTTTGATTTCTCCCCCAAATAATTGCCAACAGAAGAAAGGGAAAATTCTGAGAGTGCTTGGCGTGAGGGCCCTTTGTTGGTTTGGGTTGCCTGCTCTGGTGGGGGTTGCCTTGCGGGTTGGGGTTCCCTCCTTTCCCGCCGCCCGATTGTGGCCGTCTCCGCTACGCGCCTCAAGGTCGTCGCCATCGAGCGCTTCGCGCGTCAACGGCGCTCCACCTTGACCCGCTCCGCTACGACGGCGGGTGGGCGGCTATCGGGAAAGGGGGACGCGTGGTCGAGGTCCGAGCGGGAAAGACTCGGGCTCCGCCCGATAACTGCGTCGGCCTGGCGGCCGATGCCTGCCCCTGCGCCGGAGCGTTGACGCCTGGCGGTGTCGCGGCCGGTCAATCACCCATGCGAACCCCGAACAGCGCGGCCTGCGGCCGGTGGGCCACTGCGCCGGAGCACACCGGTTGAGGGTGTCGCGGCCGGTCACGGTGGGCAGCGCGAAACACCGGAGCGGTCTCGAGTGGTACCGGTGTGTGGTGAACCCCCCAGTTGGAGTCAAAAACGAGGGTGACCGTGACTCCAGGAAGGGGGTTGGGCTGGCTCCGGGTCCCCGCCCGGGTCCTCCCCCTTGTTGCTGCGGTTGCGGTGGGAGGGACGACCCTGCCAGATGGAGGCCTCCGGGTTGGTCTCCCTCCGGTACTTGAGCCGGTTGTGGTCCGAGCACAGCGGCTGAATGTTGTCCGCGCTGGTGGACCCACCGGCCGAGAAGCTGATCTTGTGGTCGGCCTCCGACCCACTGGCCGGGAAGTTGCAGCCCTGGTACCAGGCACAGGTGGTGTGACCGAACATCCCCGCATCCCGCAGAGCACCCGTGGCATCGCGCTGGGTACGGCCCACGTCCAACACCCGGTCACCCTTGGGGGAGGTGATCATCCGGCGCAGCACACTGTTGGGGGCCAGGGCACGGATCGCGGCCATGGAGACCACCTGCCCATCCTGGGTCACCGCCGGGCCAGCAGCTTTGCCGTCGCCCTCGGCCTGGAGGCCGAGGAAGGTGGGCAGGGGCACCATGATGTTGATCATCGCCACCGCAGCACGCTTGCGATCCTGACCGCCCTTGCTGCCCTTGCCATCCCCACCCCCGGCACCCTCAGCGCCCTCGCTGGAGTCGGTGGGGCCGGTGGGGTGGTGGGAGGCGGAGCGGACCAGGTTCATGAACGCGTCATACATGCGCTCCGAAGCCGACACGTGCAGCCTCTCAGGGTCATAGGCCACCTCGTGGGCCCTGAGCACGCACTGGAGCTCCTCGGCGTGCTCACCCGGACCCCAGGCCTCGAACATGAACGTGCCATCAAAGGTCCGCACCAGGCGTGCACCACGGGCGTCGAAGGCAGCCTGGTACTGCTCCTCCACCACCGCCGGGTTGTACTGGGCCAGCAGCTCCCGGCCCAGCCGGTGAATGTCGGAGGTCGACATCGCCGGCTCCCTGGCCTTGGAAGCCAAAATCCCGGCCTCCACCATCCGCCGGAAGAGGCCAGCATCCGGGTAGCGGCCAGTGTTGCGCGCCCCCACCGCCTTATCAGCGGCCTTGCACACCGCCACCGCCTCCCCGATCGACAACAACCCAGAGTCCAAGCCTTCCCGGGTGGCGGGCAACTCCTGAGCGAACAACCGCCGCGCCAGCTCGGCGCGCCCGTTGGCCTCACCCGGGGCCATACCCACCGAGTGGATCAGCCAGTTCTGCACCGACCGCTGCCCACCCGCCTCCAACAGGGTCCCGGCCGCCTCCAACTGCGCCAGCCGCAGCAGCATCGAAAGCTGGGCCTGATCGAAGTCCTCGAACACCTGAGAAATCACATCCAGGACCTGGCCAGCTACTCCGGTCGGGGGCACTTCCGCCATTTCCGAGGTGATCTTTCCCCGGGCAGCACCCATGGCGGCCACGGCGGGGGTGTTTCCCGCCGCATTCCCGCACTGCCCGAAAGAAGAAGTCATACCACCAGGATATCAAGAAAGACCCAGAAAGGACCTATCCCGGAGGTGATAACACCCTTACCAGGCCACCCCGACCCGCCTTTCCCATTCCCTGGAAAGAAGCCTTCCAGGAAAGGGACTCAGCCTCCCTTGACCGCATTCTTGGACAAAGCGGACAAATGTGTGCCCCTATGGGAATGATCTTGCTACCAGAGTCAATCTCGGCGGCCGAGGGTGGAGACAGGAGCAAGATCATCGGGGTTTTCGCCGCGAGCATTGACCGGCCGCGACACCCGCAACCGGTGGGCTCCGGCGCAGTGGCCGACCCGGCCGCAGGCCGCGCTGTTCGGGGTTCGCATGGGTGATTGACCGGCCGCGACACCGCCAGGCGTCAACGCTCCGGCGCAGGGGCAGGCATCGGCCGCCAGGCCGACGCAGTTATCGGGCGGAGCC